>CALRQQ020000393.1:0-3909 GCA_943370345.1 Chitinophaga pinensis | reverse complement strand
TAGCTTACTGCCGGGACACAGAAAAATGTGAGATCTGCTTACGTTAAAATCAGCTATATGAAAAAGCTTCTCCTGATTTCACTTGCACTGCTGATTGGCAGTGTATTGACTGCCCAGGAAAGCAGGAATACGGTGAATAAACACTCCTTCCTTGCTTTACATGCCGGGCCTTCTTTCCCGGTGGGTGCCTTTTCCAGTACCAACCCGGAAAATGAAGAAGCCGGACTGGCTAAAACCGGTTTTACCACCGGCATCAATTACGGTTACCGGATCAATAAGTTTCTGGCTGTGGAAGCCGCGGCTTTTTACAATCAATATGCCACTGGTGACGTGGTCATGACCCTCGACCTGGGTGATGGAACAGAGACCCTGAATATCTCTGCAGATGACTGGAAACTCTATGGACTTACCGTTGGACCGGCTTTTGAATTTAATGCAGGTAAGAACATGAGTGCAGGAATGCATGTACTTGGTGGTTTTACCAGTACCCGTGCCCCTGCTTTTTATATGGAGAACGAACTGGTCACCAAGGCTGACTGGGGAATCGGACCTGTTATTCAGGCCGGATTCAACCTGAAGATCGATGCAGGCAAACAGGTATTTGTCTTCATTGCCGGTGATTACCAGTATATGCGGCCGGAATTCAACCTGATTGAAATCTGGACCGATGAATCAGACAAAGCCTATCAGAAAATATCCGTACTGCAGGCCACTGCCGGAATCGGATTCCGGTTCTGACGGATGAGTGATGGATTTGTGTGGTGCGGGCTGCCTTCCAGCGGAGGGCAGCCTTTTTTTCCGCAGGATGCAACAGGATGCAAGGGGAAGAAGGCTGATATAATTTTATAGGGTATAAATGATTGCTATGTCCCTATTGCTCCCCTTTTCGCCCCGGAGTTTGCAGGTACATTTCCAGTTCAATAATTGATTATGAAACGCATTACGTACCTGGTACTGATCAAGTCCTGCTTCCTGTTCTTACTGACCCTCTCCTCCAACCCGACAACGGCCCAACGCTGGATGGAAAACCTCAACCGGGGAACTGTGGCTGTACGCACAGGTGGCAACAGTGTTTTCCTGAGCTGGCGGTTGCTGGGTACCGAACCTCAAAGCACCGCTTTTAATATTTACCGTAATGGTACAAAGATCAATGCCAGTCCTGTTACGGCTAGCAGTTATACTGACAACAGCAGTACCGATGCCCTCTACCTGGTAAAAGCAGTAAATAACGGCGTTGAAGATAACCGGGCCAATGAAACTACTGTCTGGCCAAAACAATTCAAACAGATCCCACTGCAACAACCAGCAGGAGGAACCACACCGGATGCGGTTGTGTATACCTATAACGCCAATGATGCCAGTGCAGCCGACCTGGATGGCGATGGAGAATATGAAATCATACTGAAATGGGATCCTACCAATTCCAAAGACAATTCACAATCAGGTTATACCGGTAATGTTTTTATAGATGCGTATAAAATGAATGGTACGCGTTTATGGCGGATCGATCTCGGAAAAAATATCAGGGCAGGCGCACATTATACCCAGTTCCTCGTGTATGATTTTGATAATGACGGAAAAGCGGAACTCGCCTGCAAAACAGCCGATGGCACCAAAGACGGGAATGGCACTGTGATCGGAAATGCCACAGCTGATTACCGTAACAGCAATGGCTATATCCTTACCGGACCCGAATACCTGACTGTTTTTAACGGCATGACCGGTGCCGCTATAGACACAAAAGATTATACACCGGCCCGTGGTACCGTCAGCAGTTGGGGTGATAGTTATGGCAACCGGGTGGATCGCTTTCTGGCCTGTGTAGCCTACCTCGATGGCGTCAACCCCAGTATGATCTTCGGCCGTGGGTATTATACACGACTCGTGAGAAGTGCCTGGGATTTCAGGAACGGACAACTCACCCAGCGCTGGATCTTTGACAGTAACAATAGTGGTAACAGCAGTTATGCCGGTATGGGCAATCACCAGCTCACCGTTGGTGATCCCGATGGCGATGGCTATGATGAGATCTGCAATGGTGCCAGTGCAATCAATAATGATGGTACCGGATTTTACAGTAACGGACTTGGTCATGGAGATGCATTGCACATGAGTGATATGGACCCGGACCGGCCCGGACAGGAAGTTTGGCAATGCCATGAAGAGCCGGCAAAATACGGTGCATACGGACTTGAATTCCGGGATGCAAGAACCGGACAACCCATCTGGGGGGTACCCGGTAATAATGCAGACATAGGAAGAGCCCTGGCCGCAGATATCGATCCGCGTCACAAAGGCTATGAGATGTGGGGCGCTACCGGAAGATTGTATAACTGCCGCGGGGATTCTATCGGACCCAACCGGCCTACAATGAATCATGCCGTTTGGTGGGATGGCGATCTCCTTCGTGAGCTCCTCGATGGAACCAAGCTGGAAAAATGGAATTATAACAGCAACAGTCTTACCCGTCTGCTGACCTTATATCTTCCTGAACTGGGGAATGGCGAGAGCAATAATACCACCAAGGCCAACCCCTGTCTGACCGCCGATCTGTTTGGCGACTGGCGGGAAGAAATTGTATTAAGGAGTAATGATAATCAGTTCCTGAATATTTATACAACTACTGATCCGACCAGCTACCGGATCTATACCCTCATGCATGATCCGCAATACCGGCTGGCTATTGCCTGGCAAAACGGAGCCTATAACCAACCCCCACATCCTGGATTTTACCTGGGTGAAGGGATGAATGCTCCGCCTGTTCCGAATATCCGGCTGGTAAATGATATTATTACCGGTATCGGAAATACCACAATCAATAATAACGTGGTCCGTTTGTTTCCAAACCCGGCAGAAAATGCTTTTACCCTGCAACTGAACGGACGTTTTACCTATAGTATCTATGATGCTACGGGCCGGTTATATATACAGGGTAATGCAGTCAACCAACTCAGTACAGGATCATCCCTTCATCCCGGTTTATACCATATCATAATCCGCCAGGGAAATAAGCAGATCACCCGGAAAATAGTAAAGCAATAACCGTATTCCCTGTAATTGATTTTGCATCCATCCCTGACTGATTATCTTTGCGTTTTAACCAACGCATTCATTGAACAGCCCGGAAACCTACACTGAAGCCGCTAAACGGAAAATGCGCATTGCCGTATCGGCTTTCTATTTCTGCATGGGTTTCAGTTTTGCCTCCTGGGCCAGTCGTATTCCGGATATCAAGACCAAACTACAGCTCAATGAAGCAGAACTGGGAACGGTGCTGCTCTGTCTGCCTATTGGCCAATTACTGATGATGCCATTCTCGGGGCGGCTTGTAACAAAATACGGCAGCAAGAAGATCCTATCCTTTGCGATCGTACTCTATACACTCGAACTCACCAATATCGGCTGGGCATCGGAAATGTGGCAACTCGGACTGGCCCTTTTCATATTCGGGATCGTGGGAAATATGTCCAATATCTCGGTCAATACACAAGGTGTACTGGCCCAGAATATTTACGGGCGACCGATCATGACCACTTTCCATGGTATCTGGAGTTTATCCGGATTTACCGGGGCCCTGGTGGGTTTATTGATGGTCAACCTGAAAGTTGCCCCACGACCTCATTTTATTATAGTGGCCAGCCTGGTACTGGTCACTGTTTTCATTGCCTGGAAATACCTGATCCCCGGTACGTCCACCCCGGCTGCCAACAGTAAATTATTTTCCAAACCCGAAGGGGTGCTGGTCAAACTCGGCATTATCGCCTTCTGCAGTATGGCTGCCGAAGGAGCGATGTTTGACTGGAGCGGCGTTTATTTCCGGGAAGTGGTAAAAGCCCCGGCTTCCCTGGTGATCCTCGGTTATACCAGTTGTATGATCATGATGACGGCCGGCCGTTTCATGGGCGATCA
>CALRQQ020000392.1:0-3911 GCA_943370345.1 Chitinophaga pinensis | reverse complement strand
GATCCGGCAAACAATCCAATTACTGTTACGACCAAATATGGTTCTGCCACGTTGAATTTCAGAATTCTTCAGCCTCCGCCTACAGTGACTTCTTTTGATCCAATGGCCGGACCTGATGGACAAGTAGTCACTATTACAGGGTATAATTTTGGCGGGGTCAATAGTGTAAAATTCGGCACAGTAGACGCAACGATCATTTCCAGCACAAGGGAAGAAGTCAAAGTCAATGTACCTGCCGGTACCACTTCTGCGTATATTTTTGTTTCCACGCCAAGCGGTACGGTAAGAACAGACCTGATGTATGGTTTCCGATACCTGATATATGATGATGCATTAACTGCTACCTGGAGCAATACCTCCTTTAGTGCCACTGTGGCTGTGAATAATACAACCCCGGTCAGACGCGGGACACTCTCTGCGAAAATGACCTGCACCTCCACATTCGGCGCTTTCCGTCTTTCAAAAGCCACCCCGGCTGTCAGCATTGCAGGATATACCGGTGTAAGATTCTCGGTATATACTCCAACGGCTTCTGTAGGCAAAAAAGTGAAAGTTTACCTGAATGGGGTAAGTGCTTCCGGTGTAACGCTGACCATGACCAAGGAGGGATGGAATGACTTTCAGATCCCGCTTACCAGCCTGGGAAATCCGGTTACACTGACCACATTTACCATGCAGGAATTCAGCGGACAATTGCAGGTGTTGTATATTGATGATATCGGTATGATCTGAGCCCCGTTTAGTGTAATTGCCTGAAAGGAAAAAGGGTATTTACCGCATATTTACCAACATGAAAAAGAATTCTGCAGTGCCTGATTTATCTAAAGGGGGAAGGACCTTTATACATGGACGGCTCCTCATGGGGCTATACACCCTGCTGCTTTTTCTTGGTCAGGCGGCCGCACAATCCTGTTCTGATACAGCCGCAGACGGCCGTACAAATACATTTTTTAAAAAACTGCTTAAGCTTCAGGAGCGCTATACCGTATTTGGTCATCAGGATGCACTCGCGTATGGAGTGGGTTGGAAAGGGATCACTGGTAACAGCGATGTAAAAGCGGTTGCCGGTGACTATCCGGGCCTTTACGGGTGGGATATCGGTCATCTTGAAATGCAAAAGGAAGATAACATAGATAATGCTTCATTTCGTAAAATGAAACAGTATATACAGGAAGGATTTGATCGGGGTGGGATGATTACCATAAGCTGGCATCTGCATAATCCGCTTACTGGTGGTTCAGCCTGGGATACAGCGAAAGGTACTGTGACATCGGTACTGCCAGGTGGCAGCCGTCATGAACTTTTTAAAACATGGCTTGACCGGGTAGCAGCATTCATGCATGACCTGAAGGACAAAGATGGTCAGCCTATACCTGTTTTATTCCGTCCGTTTCACGAACTTACCGGTAACTGGTTCTGGTGGTGCAAAAACGTTTGTACCCCGGATGAATTTAAAGCACTCTGGAGGTTTACAGTTTCTTACCTGCGGGACAAGAAAAAAGTACACCACCTGTTGTATGTATATAATACAGCCGGGTTTGCCACTGAATCCGATTTTCTGGCCCGTTATCCGGGAGATGATATGGTGGATGTAGTGAGTTTTGATCAGTACCAGCATAAGACCGGAACCCTTGCTGATCGTCGTCAGTTTATTGAGGATATGCAGCGGGAGATCACTATACTTACACGGGTGGCGTCACGTAAAAAGAAAATTGCTGCATTGGCTGAAACCGGACTGGAAGCTGTTCAGGACAGGGAGTGGTGGACAGCAGTGCTCTGGCCCGTTATAAAGGACTTCTCCCTGGCGTATGTGCTGGTATGGCGCAATCACGGGTATATGCCCTCCGGTAAACGAATGCACTACTATGCGCCATTTCCCGGTCAGGTATCTGCGCCGGATTTTAATAAAATGGCAAAATACCCCCGGTTGCTCTTTGAGAAAGGGATCAGGAAATTTAATGTATATCAGTAAAGACCACACATGAAACTTCAATTGCTGGATATCTGTATTGTAATGACCTACCTCGCGGTGATGGTTTTTATAGGTGTCTACATGCGGAAAAAAGCCAGGGAGAATAAGGAAAGCTACCTGATGGGTGGGAAAAAACTGCCATGGTATATGCTTGGACTGAGTGATGCCAGTGATATGTTTGATATCAGCGGAACAATGTGGATGGTGGCACTTTGTTTTGTGTATGGACTGAAAAGTATCTGGATCCCATGGCTATGGCCTGTATTCAACCAGGTATTTATGATGATGTTCCTGTCCAAGTGGTTGCGCCGCTCAAATGCAAACACAGGCGCCGAGTGGCTGGCGACACGGTTTGGTGTTGCCGGGAAAGGGGTCAGTGGTTCACATACAGTGGTCGTTATTTTTGCCCTTATCGGTTGCTTCGGTTTCCTGGCTTACGGGTTTATCGGGTTAGGAAAATTCATGGAGATTTTTGTTCCTTGGGATATGGTCAGCGGTTATATTCCGTTTGATATTGCTCCCGAATACGCGGCACATGTATATGGGATCATTTTTACATTATTTGCCATGTTCTATTCCATAATCGGGGGCATGCACAGTATTGTATTGGGTGACTTTATCAAATATATGATCATGACCGTCGCCTGTATCTCTATTGCCGTGATCGCTATGATCCACCTGCATGGCAATGGAAATAAACTGAACATACCGGCCGGGTGGGATAATCCTTTTTTTGGATGGGGTCTTAACCTTGACTGGAGCGGGATCGTTCCGGATGCCAATAAAAAGATCGCCGACGATGGCTTTGGACTATTTGGAATTTTCTTTATGATGATGTTGTTCAAAGGCGTGTTTGCAAGTCTGGCCGGGCCTGCTCCTAATTATGATATGCAGAAAGTTTTATCAACCCGATCACCGAAAGAAGCCAGTAAAATGACCGGCTTTGTATCAATAATCCTGCTCCCGGTACGGTATTCCATGATTATCGGGCTGACTGTTCTGGCATTGCTGTATTACAATCAGCTGAATCTTTCATCAGCGACCGGAACAGACTTTGAAAAAATACTCCCGGCTGCAGTGAATGCTTTCCTCCCTGTGGGTGTCATGGGATTAGTGCTGACGGGTCTGCTGGGGGCCTTTATGGGTACTTTTTCCGGTACACTCAATGCAGCGCAGGCCTACATTGTGAATGACGTATATCTGAAATATATCAATCCGGCAGCCAGTAACAGAAAAGTGATACGTGCCAATTATGTTGTGGGAGTGGTCGTGGTAACGATCGGAGTGATATTGGGTTTTTTCGCCAAAGATGTAAACAGCGTGCTGCAATGGATCGTAGGAGGTCTTTATGGTGGTTACATTGCGGCCAATCTATTTAAATGGTACTGGTGGCGGTTCAATGCCAATGGCTTTTTGTGGGGTATGGCAAGCGGTATAATCGGTGCACTGGTATTTCTGAAAACCTATGACGGGCTCTTCCTGTATGTTTGGCCGCTGCTGTTCCTGATCTCTGTAGCGGGATGCCTGATCGGCACCTACACCGCACCGCCTACAGACATGGACACGCTGAAAGTGTTTTACAGGACAGTCAAACCCTGGGGATTCTGGAAGCCGGTCCATCAGGCAGTATTGAAGGATGAGCCATCCTTTATGCCGAATAACAGATTCAGACTTGATATGTTCAATGTGGTATTGGGCATTATTGCTCAGTGCTGCCTGACTGTTTTACCCATGTATATCGTTCTCTGGATGAAACTACCTCTGTTGATCACCATTTTGTTATTAGGTGGGATCGTTGTGATTCTGAAAAGAACGTGGTGGGATAAACTGGAGGATTAAGTATAAAATTTATGTAATGAAAGAAGAATTTATGTACCGGTTGTTGCAGATGAAGGCAGAGCAGGAAATGCTGCTGGAAAGAATAAATAAAAGGGCTGAA
>CALRQQ020000391.1:0-3914 GCA_943370345.1 Chitinophaga pinensis | reverse complement strand
GGGGGAAATGAAGATGTTCCAGCTCCTGCACCCTTTTGGCAAGGGTGTCGGGGGTATCGCCGGGCAATACCGGGCAATGCGCCTGAAAAATGGTGGAGCCATGGTCATACAACTCATCTACATAATGTATAGTGATACCGCTTTCCTTTTCTCTGTTGCGGATCACGGCTTCATGCACATGACGGCCATACATACCCTTGCCGCCATAGTGGGGCAGAAGGGCCGGGTGGATATTGACGATGCGGTCCGGGTAGGCCCGGATCAGGGAAGGGGGGATCTTCCAGAGAAAGCCGGCCAGCACGATCAGGCTGATATCTTTTTCTTTCAGTTCGGGGATATAGGCATCACCCTGAAAAAAGGGCTCTTTTTCGATCAGTAATGTCGGAATGCCTTCTTTTTCAGCTATTTGTAGAATACCTGCGCCGGGTTTATTGCAAACAATCAGGCTGATCTTTGCCTTTTCACTACCTGCAAAATGCCGGATGATCCGGAGGGCATTGCTGCCGGCCCCTGACGCGAAGATCGCAATATGGGTCTGTGGGTTATTCATGGATCTCCGGGGTCTTACCTTTTATCAGGCCCATCCGGGTACCCAGTTTATTGATATAACGGGAGAAAAAACGGAATTGCCCGAAGGGAATACTGATCAGCAGGACCATCAGGGGCCAGCAAATGGTGACGAGTACAATATATATTACCGCCCAGAGCCAATCCTGGTTGATGGCCAATGCATTCATGATCTTCTTGGCTACCCATCCGGTGGCACTTCCGCCAATGGCAAATGTGCAGAGGATCAGGGCCAGTTGCCCGCTTTTCACCTTCCATTTTTGTTGTAATCCCTCAAACATATTCTGTGTTTTGAATAATGCGACGCAAAAGTCGCCAAAAAACATTCAATAAATGACTTCACGTACACATATGTTGAACTTTCGGTCAGGCTTTACTGATTTATGACAAACAGTGTTTGGGGGTTCAAATGAATGCACTTAAACCGGCTGAAATGCAGACTGGTAGCGGATCAAAAAAAAGTTAAAGCTATTGGCTTTTTATAGTGATACTGACTTATTTTTGCGCCTGATTAGAGCTATTTATCCACATTTTTCAGATCAATTGCATCTATGATTCTTTGTAAACCTATCGGCCAGAGACTGAGTGTACTATTTCTATCTCTATTTGTTATTTCAATAGTCAATATTTCTGCACAGGATGCAGCTGCCGGTAAAGCCATCTTTACCGGAAAGTGTGCCTCCTGCCACAACATCTTCAAAAAGATGACCGGTCCGGCCCTGATGGGACTGGAAGAACGTGGTAAGTGGGCGGACCACAAGGAGTTGCTGGCCTGGATCAACAATCCGGCTGCCTACATGGCCAAGGATCCCTATACCCAGGGACTGAAGGCGGAGTACGGCTCTATGATGACCGGTTTTGCCGATGTAACTCAGAAAGATGTAGAGGACCTCGTTGCCTATGTCAATAAGGAAGTAGCTGATAAAAAGGCGGGTCCCAAAACCGGACCAGTAGCCGAAGTTTCTGAAACCGGCAATCAGAATGCCATCATCTTTGGTGTGATCTCCCTGGTATTAGGTATCATCGCCCTGATCCTGATGCAGGTGAACAGCAACCTGAAGAAAATGTCGGATGATTCTGAAGGCATCGTTCGTCCTGAACCGGTGGCTTTCTACCGCAATAAGACCTATATCGCCATGGCGTCCATCGTATTCTTTGTATTCGGTGGGTATATGGTGGCTAAAGGGGCCATCGGATTAGGTCGTCAGAAAGACTACCAGCCTGAGCAACCTATTTATTACTCCCACAAAGTACACGCAGGTATCAATCAGATCAGCTGTTTGTACTGTCATGGTAATGCCTGGGAAAGCAAGCATGCCGCCATTCCTTCAGTGAATGTGTGTATGAACTGCCACAAGGCCATCAACGCTTACGAAAAAGGACCCAAACTGTATAAAGAAAACGGCGATGAAGTAAATGGTACAGCCGAGATCGCCAAACTGTATCAATACGCCGGATTCGATCCCAACAATCCTTCCAAATGGGATCCTTCCAAGGCCAAGCCTATCGAGTGGACCAAGATCCACAACCTGCCCGACCACGTTTATTTCAACCACTCCCAGCACATCCGCGCCGGTAACGTACAGTGTCAGAGCTGTCACGGTGAGATCACTGCCATGGATGAAGTGAAGCAAGTGGCCGAACTGAGCATGGGATGGTGTATCAATTGTCACCGTCAGACCAATGTGAACTTCAACTACGACAGCACCAAGGGTAACAAATTCTACAGCATCTACGAGAAGTTCCACAATGATATCAAAGCCGGTAAAATGGACAGTGTGAAAGTGAAAGATATCGGTGGTCTCGAGTGTCAGAAATGTCACTACTAAGCAGGTACGTAACGTCAACTATTGTATTCAGCACATTATCGAATTATCAAACTGATATTCATGAGCCAAAAAAAGTACTGGCAAAGTTTCGGAGAGGTGAATGACAGCGAAAACTTTCAGAAAAAGCAGCAGGACGAATTTCGTGAGGAATTGCCTTTTGAAGGTTTCGATGACAAAGGATTAATAGACGCCAAAGCCCCCCGCAGGGATTTCTTAAAGTACCTCGGATTCAGCACAGCCGCCGCCTCCCTGGCTGCGAGCTGTAAGATCCCGGTAAAGAAAGCCATTCCCTATGCCAACAAGCCTGAGAACCTGATCCCGGGTGTAGCAAAATACTATGCCACGACCTATGTACAGGATGGTGATGTAGTACCGGTACTGGCCAAGGTACGGGACGGTCGTCCGATCAAAGTAGAAGGAAATACCGACTGTGGTTACACAGGAGGTGGTACTTCTGCCCGAGTTCAGGCGTCTGTGCTGGATCTCTATGATACCAGCCGTCTGCGTTTCCCGATCCAGAAGACCGGAAGCGGAGAAGCTGCCAAATACAATGAAGTTCCCACATTCGAACAGTTCGATAAACTGGTTGGTGAAGCTATGAAAGCGGCCGGTGGCACTACAGTGTTACTGACCAGCACGATCGTTTCGCCCTCTACCAAAGAGATCATTGCCGCGTATCCCGGTCTGAAACATGTTCAGGTGGATCCGGTTTCTTACAGTGGTATGCTGCTGGCCAACGAAGCCAGCGGATTTGGCCGCAAGATCCCTTCTTACGATTTTGGCATTGCCAAAGTGATCGTAAGCTTAGGGGCTGATTTTCTGGGTACCTGGCTGAATGCGGTGGAAAATGCCAAAGGCTATGCAATTGGCCGTAAGATCAACGAGCAGCAGTTTGCTATGAGCAAGCACTACCAGTTCGAGTCTTTCCTCAGCCTGACCGGTGCCAGTGCCGACGAACGTTTCACCCATCGTCCTTCTGAAGAAGGTGCGGTAGCCCTGGAACTGCTGAATGCCCTGACCGGCGAAGCCAGCACCCGTCCCGGAATCAAAAAAGTGGCCGAAGACCTGAAAGCAAATATGGGTGCCGCCCTTGTAGTGAGTGGCAGCAACGATAAAAATGTACAGGTGATCGTGAATGCGATCAATAATGCGATCGGTGCGTATGGTAAGACCATCGACTGGAGCCGCCCGGTGAACTATCGCCAGGGTATCGACAGCGATTTTGCCCAACTGCTCGCTGATATGGAAGCCGGTACGGTAGGTACGATCATGATCTACGGTGCGAATCCTGTTTACACTTCATATGATGCCGCCCGTTTCACTGCAGCACTCGCCAAAGTGAAAGTGAAAGTTTCTTTCAATGAAAGAATGGATGAGACCACTGAACTCTGCGATTTCATCCTGCCCACGCACCACTACCTCGAAAGCTGGGGTGATGCAGAAGCCAAGACCGGTGCGGTCAGCTTCCAGCAGCCGACTATTTATCCTTTATTCAAAACACGTCCGTTCCAGACATCA
>CALRQQ020000390.1:0-3925 GCA_943370345.1 Chitinophaga pinensis | reverse complement strand
CGCATTTGCCGGCGCCGGCCCGTCGGGGGCTTTCCAGACAAATCCTTTGATCCGGATCTGTTTGGTTTGTGAACTATTGTTATAAAAAACGGTGATGAACTTATCAAAAACACCTTCGGAGGCCGCATTAAACCCAACCTTCACTTTGGTGCTGGCACCCGGTGCAATCGGCTCCCGGTCCCATTCCGGGGTGGTACAACCACAGCTGGCCTGGATATTATCCAGTTTGACCGGGGTCTTACCCTTGTTCACGATCTCAAAGAAATGATAAACCGGCTTTCCCTGAGGGATCTTGGCGAAATCAAACTCCATTTCCCTGAATTGCAGGTCGGCCGTTTCACCGGCAGCCGGCTGGGCAGCAGGGGTGCCATGGTTATGCCCGTCGTTTTCATTATGTACCGGTTGCTGGGCCTGTATGGTCAGCAGGGCGGACATGGATAAAAGCAGCAGGGTAATTTTCTTCATATTGAAGGGTTTAGCGCTGTCAAATTTAGGGGAAAGATGGCAGATGTCATAGAGGGGTTGCATGGGTTATCCGTTATTTTTTAACAGGGGATTAGTACGCGTCCATTCTCCCTATTTTTGTTGTATGGAAAATACCCAACCGGAACTCCTGACTGATCCCGGAAAACTGTCGTTTGACCGTTTCAGGGAAGAGGTACTCAACGACTATCGTATCGCCTGTATCAGCAGGGAAACCAGTTTGTTAGGCCGTAAGGAAGTGCTGGGTGGCAAGGCCAAATTCGGCATTTTCGGCGATGGTAAGGAACTGGCCCAGGTGGCCATGGCCAAATTCTTTCAGCCGGGTGATTTCCGGAGCGGGTACTACCGCGACCAGACCTTTATGATGGCCATCGGTCATGCCACAGCGGAGCAGATCTTTGCCCAGCTCTATGCCGACCCCGATCCCAATAACGATCCCAACAGTTCAGGCCGGCAGATGAACAGCCATTTTTCCACCCGCAATGTAAATGAACAAGGCGAATGGATGGAACTGGCCTCCATAAAAAACACGGCCAGTGATATGGCCCCCACTGCGGCACAGATGCCCCGCTCAATCGGACTGGCCTATGCATCCAAAGCATTCCGCGAAGTAGAACCCCTGAAAGCCTTCCGTGGACTCTCCGATAATGGCAATGAAGTTTGTTTTACCACCATCGGCGATGCTTCCACCAGCGAAGGACATTTCTGGGAAACCATGAATGCCGCCGCTGTATTGCAGATACCACTGGCTGTATTTGTATGGGATGATGGCTACGGGATATCTGTACCCAAAAAATACCAGACCGTTAAAGCCTCCATCTCCGAAGCCCTCGAAGGGATGCGGAAGAAAGAAGGGACAAACGGATTGAATATTTATACCGTGAAAGGCTGGGACTATGCCGGCATGTGCGAAGCCTTTGAAGAAGGGATCCGTCTCGCCCGCGAAACCCATACCCCCGTGCTCTTTCATGTGGAGGAGATCACGCAACCCCAGGGACACTCCACGTCGGGCAGTCATGAGCGCTATAAAACCCCGGAGCGTTTAGAGTGGGAACGGGAATGGGATGGCCTCCGTAAAATGAAGGAATGGCTGATGGAGAATGAACTGGCCAGTGAACAGGAACTGGATGAGATCGCGGACAAGGCCAAGCAACATGTTCGCGAAAGCAAATCCACGGCCTGGGCCAAATTTATCACCCCCATTAAAAAACAGATCGCCCGGGCCACCGAGCTGATCCATACCATGGCCAATGCCATGCCGGAGAAAAATGAGGAACTGCATAAAGTGGCCCTCGAACTCTCTGCCAACCGCGAGCCCCTGCGCCGTGATGTGATGAAAGGACTCAATGCGGCCCTCACGATCGCCGGCGATCACGAAGCGGCTTTCTGGACCCGCGATTTTTATAGAGAACTCCAGGAAGAGAGCCATAAACTCTTTAATTCCTATCTGTACAATGAAGGACCCAAGAGCGCCCTGCATGTACAGGAAGTAAAAGCCATCATTCCCGCCGAAGCCACCATGCTCAACGGGTTTGAAGTGCTGAACCATTATTTTGATGAACTCTTTACCAGCAATCCCAAAGTCCTTGCCTTCGGCGAAGACCTCGGCTTTATCGGTGATGTGAACCAGGGCTTCAGCGGCCTGCAGCAAAAGCACGGCAAAGAGCGCATATTCGACACCGGTATACGGGAGCTCACCATCATGGGGCAAGGTATTGGTATGGCCCTGCGCGGACTCCGTCCCATTGCCGAGATCCAGTACCTCGATTACCTGTTGTACGGATTACAACCCCTCAGTGATGACCTGGCCACCCTGCATTACCGCACCGGGGGGCGGCAGAGTTGTCCGCTCATCGTTCGTTCCCGCGGACATCGTCTCGAAGGCATCTGGCACAGCGGTTCGCCCATGGGTATGATCATTAATGCTCTCCGTGGCATGTATGTCTGTGTACCCCGCAACATGACTCAGGCCGCCGGTATGTATAACACGCTGTTGAGAAGCAACGATCCCGGATTAGTGATCGAATGTCTTAACGGTTACCGCTTAAAAGAAAAACTGCCATCCAACCTCCTCGAGTTCACTGTACCCCTCGGTATCCCCGAAGTACTGAAGGAAGGAGCGGATGTGACCATCGTATCTTACGGTTCCACGCTGCGTATCATCAATGATGCGGTCAATATGCTCGAAGCCGAAGGCATCACCTGCGAGATCATCGATGTGCAGACCTTGCTGCCCTTCGATATCAACCACAGCATACTGGACTCATTAAAGAAAACCAACCGCATCGTCTTCGTCGACGAAGATGTACCCGGTGGTGCCGCGGCCTATATGTTCAACAAAGTCATGGAAGAACAGGGCGGCTATAAATTCCTCGACGTGGCCCCCCGCACCATCACCGGCAAAGCCCATCGCCCGGCCTACGGCAGCGACGGCGATTACTTCAGCAAGCCGAATGCGGAAGAGATTCAGGGGGTGGTGAGGGAGATGATGCGAGAATAGTCGGGAGTCGGGAGTCAATACACTTCCTGAGAAGGTGTCGGGTGTCAGGGAACAGCCCCTGCTAAGGAGGTTGTGACATACCATACAACTGTTACTCGTTTTACGGCATGCCATTCGTACCTCGTACTTAAAACAGGTTTTGGCTTAGTAAACAACTGCTACTCGTTTTACGACATGCCTTTCGTACTTCGTACCTCGTACTTAAAACTGCTATTCTAAAAAAGCCTTAGGCCCTTACTCAAACAAAACTTTCTATGAAGCTTACCGTTTACCAAATCGACGCCTTTACCGACACCCTCTTCGGCGGCAATCCCGCTGCCGTCATCCCCCTGAAAAAATGGCTGGATACGGAGCTGATGCAAAAGATCGCCTTAGAGAATAACCTCAGCGAGACCGTGTTCTTTGTGCCATCGAAGATGAACGGAGCAGATTATGATATCCGTTGGTTTACACCGGCGGTGGAGATCAATTTGTGTGGACATGCCACGCTGGCTTCTTCGTATGTGATATTTGAATTACTGAAAACGAAAAAGCGGAAGATCGTGTTTCATTCGCAGAGCGGGATGCTCACGGTGAGAAAGGAAAAGGGGAAGATGTGGATGGACTTTCCTTCCTGGAAGCCGGAGCGGATGACGGAGTACCCGGAGCAGTTGTTTGAGGCCATGGGTAATCCGGAAGTGGTGGGCGTATACAAACACCGCGATTGGTTGGTGGAATTACAAAATGAAGAAGCGGTGAAAAATATTAAACCTGATTTTACCTTACTCGATAAGATCGGGGTCGACAAACTGATCGTGACGGCACCTGGCACTACGGTGGAATTTGTCAGCCGTTTCTTTGCACCCGGTGCCGGGGTGAATGAAGATCCCGTGACCGGTTCGGCCCATTCTCAACTGATTCCTTTCTGGTCGGAGAAACTGGGCAAGACAAAAATGACGGCAA
>CALRQQ020000389.1:0-3930 GCA_943370345.1 Chitinophaga pinensis | reverse complement strand
CAGAGCATGGAGCGTGTAAGCCGTCCGGGTCTGCGTCAGTACTCCAAGCCGGCCGATTTCCGTCGTGTGAAGAACGGACTGGGTGTAGCCATCCTGTCTACTTCTAAAGGAGTAATGACCGATAAAGATGCCAAAGCACAGAATGTGGGTGGTGAAGTACTTTGCTACATTTACTAATAACTGATGTTGCCGATACATTAAGCCGAACCTATATAGGCTGACCGGTTGGTAACGAAACAAATAGATAACTCAACTAAAATTATTTTATGTCCCGTATAGGTAAGAAATCAATCACCATTCCTGAAGGCGTAAGCATCACGGTTGGTAAAGACAACGTGGTAATTGTTAAAGGAAAGCAGGGTGAGCTGAAACAAGCAATTGATCGTGATATCACTGTTGAGATCAAGGATGGTCATATTCATTTCGCACGTCCGACCGACCAGATCCGTCACCGTGCCATGCATGGTCTGTACCGCGCCCTGATCGCCAACCTGGTGAAAGGAGTAACGGAAGGGTATACCCGCAAACTCGAGCTGATCGGGGTGGGTTTCAAGGCTGCCAACCAGGGAAATGTCCTGGACCTGGCGCTGGGTTATTCTCACAACATCATTTTCGAGATCCCGAAAGAACTGAAAGTGGCTACTGCCCAGGAAAAAGGACAGAACCCCATCATCACACTCGAGGGTATTGACAAACAGCTGATCGGCCAGGTAGCCGCCAAATTACGCAGCCTGCGTAAGCCCGAGCCGTACAAAGGTAAAGGGGTACGTTATGTGGGTGAAGTGGTTCGTAAGAAAGCAGGTAAAGCGGCTGGTAAATAATTAATCAATTAATTGCATCCTGGCAGCATCAGGATACTAAATACAACTGAGATGAATCCAAAAGTAAAATCACAAAGAAGACAGAATATCCGTTACAGGATCCGTCGTAAGATCAGCGGAACCACTGCGAAACCTCGTTTATCGGTGTACCGCAGCAACGCGGAGATCTATGCCCAGCTGATCGATGACACTAAAGGTCAGACACTGGCTTCCGCCTCTTCAAGAGACAAGGATATCGCCGCCCAGAAAGTAACGAAGAGTGAGAAGGGTAAACTGGTAGGCGCTGCGATCGCCCGCAAAGCCACTGAACTGGGAATTAAAGATGTAACTTTTGACCGTGGTGGATACCTCTATCATGGACGGGTGAAATCAGTAGCCGACGGAGCCCGCGAAGGCGGTCTGCTGTTCTAAACAATCCATTCAAACTTTTAATTACAAGTATAAATGTCAAAGTTTAACGTAAACAGGGTAAAAGCCGGTGACCTGGAACTGAAAGATAAGGTGGTAGCCATCAACCGTGTGGTAAAAACAACCAAGGGTGGACGTGCTTTCAGCTTCTCCGCCTTAGTGGTAGTGGGTAATGAAAACGGGGTAGTAGGCCACGGACTGGGTAAAGCTAAAGAAGTACAGGAAGCCATTACCAAAGGAATTGAGGATGCCAAAAAGAATCTGATCAAGGTTCCGGTTATGAAAGGCACCATCCCTCATGATCAGTGGGCAAAAGAAGGCGCTGCGAAAGTGCTCATCAAGCCTGCCGCTCATGGTACCGGTGTGATCGCCGGAGGTTCTATGCGTGCTGTGCTGGAAGCAGCCGGGGTAACAGACGTACTTGCCAAGTCATTGGGATCTGCTAATCCGCATAACGTGGTGAAGGCAACCTTCAAAGCACTGGCACTGCTGCGTGAACCCATCCATGTGGCCAAGACCCGCACCATGGGATTAAAGAAAGTATTCAACGGTTAAACCATAAATTATACATTCCGGATCCCGGCTCCGTTGGAATCAGGGATCTGAAAACAGGAATTTTATGAAGAAGATAAAAGTAACATTGGTGAAGAGCCCGATTGACAGACCAGAACGCCAGAAACTGACCCTTCAGGCACTGGGACTGAACAAGACCAACTCTTCCCGTGAAATGGAAGCCACTCCTCAGATCCTGGGTATGGTGCACAAAGTGACCCACCTGGTGAAAGTGGAAGAGGTGAAATAAGCCCGGCCTTCCGTATCATTAAGACAAACATGCGAGCCCCGACGCTTTTGGGGCGATGAGTAAAAAATAAAAGCAATGAAATTACACGAATTAAGACCTGCAAAAGGCGCAACACACAAGACAAAACGTATCGGCCGTGGTGATGGATCAGGACATGGTGGTACTTCAACAAGAGGTACAAAAGGTGCGCAAGCCCGTACCGGTTTCAAGAACAAAATGGCTCACGAAGGTGGTCAGATGCCTATCCAGCGCCGGATCCCCAAGCGCGGTTTCAAGAATCCCCATCGTATTGAATACAAGGTGATCAACCTGGGACAGGTTGAGCAACTGGCGGAAAAATATAATATCACTGAATTCAGCCTCGAGAACCTCTACATCAATGGCCTGATCGCTCAGACGGACCGTGTGAAAGTACTGGGCAATGGTGAACTGAAGGAAAAATTCACCTTCCGGGTAAATGCAGTGAGTGAAAAAGCCAAAGCAGCCATTGAAGCAGCAGGTGGTTCGGTGGAAATAGTAAAGTAATTTCACTAAATTGCAACGACGCATTTAATGCGTCTTTTATGTTTTACGTGCTTTAAACTTTTATATCCCCGTGAAGAAATTTATACAGACACTCAAGAATATCTGGAGCATCGAAGAGCTGCGCGGTAAGATCCTGTTCACCATGATGATGATCGCGATCTATCGTCTGGGGGCACATATCGTATTACCGGGTATCAATCCGACTAAAATGGCGGAAACCGGCGACAGCAATACCGGTATCCTTGGCCTGATCGATGCCTTCTCCGGAGGCGCCTTTAACCAGGCGTCCATTTTCGCATTGGGTATCATGCCGTATATCTCTGCCTCTATCTTTATGCAGCTGATGACCGTGCTGGTTCCCCGTTTCCAGAAAATGCAGAAAGAAGGTGAGAGCGGACGCAAAAAGATCAATCAATACACCCGTTACCTGACCGTTATCGTAACCATTTTACAGGCATCTGCCTATGTAACCTACCTGCAGGGGATGACCCAGCAGAATGGCGCCATCATGGCCGGATATGCCGGGTATTTCTGGTTATCCACCGTAGTGGTACTGACTGCAGGTACAATGTTCGTTATGTGGATGGGTGAAAAGATCACGGATAAAGGACTGGGTAATGGTACTTCCCTGATCATCATGATCGGTATCCTGGCCCGTCTCCCGCAATCTTTCCTGCAGGAGCTGAGTGCCAAATCCGTAAGGAATGGTCTCATCCTAGTATTCATCGTGGAGATTGCCATCCTGATCGCGATCATCATGGGATGTATCCTGCTGATCCAGGGTGTACGCAAAGTACCGGTGAATTATGCCAAGCAGATCGTTGGTAACCGCCAGTTCGGTGGTGCCCGTCAGTTCCTTCCCCTGAAGGTCAACAGTGCCGGTGTTATGCCGATCATCTTTGCCCAGGCGATCATTTTTATTCCGACCATTTTCGCGAATTACAATACACAGGCCAGCGGCTTCCTGCGGGCGATCACTGACCACAGTAATGTTTGGTATATGCTGATCTATTCCGTGGTGGTGATCGGGTTCACATTCCTGTACACTGCCCTGATCTTTAATCCCAAGCAGATCGCTGATAACCTGAAGCAGAATAATGGATTTATTCCAGGCGTTAAGCCCGGACAACCCACTGCGGATTATATCGGTTCAATCATGGATAAGATCACCTTCCCCGGAGCGATCCTCCTGGCACTGGTGGGTATCCTGCCCGGTATTGCCCAGCGTCTGGGTGTTACCCAGCAATTCTCTACTTTCTTCGGTGGTACATCACTGCTGATCATGGTAGGTGTTATTCTGGATACCCTGCAGCAGATCGAGACACAATTGCTGATGCGCCAGTATGACGGTCTGATGAAGAGCGGCCGCATCCA
>CALRQQ020000388.1:0-3944 GCA_943370345.1 Chitinophaga pinensis | reverse complement strand
AGGTATCCGGTACCGCCAAGGATATATTTATTGTCGATGGTAATACTCACATCATAATCGCCCCATACACCATAAAACTCACGGCCCACGTACGGCGTGGGATGCCAGCCTTCATAATCATATTCACAAAGCTTGGGATACCATTGGCTCATGGAAAACCGCACTTTACTGGAGGGATTATCCCGGCCGCTGCGGCGTATCTGCAAGGGTACCTGGGCCTGAAAGTCCATGTCGAAGACTACTTTGGATTTAGGCGGGATCGGCTTATCCAGTTTCACTTCCAGGATCGTTTCATCCATCTGGAATTGCTGGGCCCTTCCATTCATCCTGAGAGAAAGAACCTTCTGAAATCCGATCTCATCCGGTTTGAGTTTCTGGATCCGGTCACGTACCCGCATATCCCAGTCGGCCCCGCGGCCGGAAGTGATCATACCCTGACGACGGCTGCGGGTATCCATCATACTGCCGGGCTGAAAGGCATTGAAGTACAAATGATAGAAGACACGGGTCAGCGTATCCGGAGAATTATTCCAGTACTCCAGTTTTTGTTTGCCGGTGAACTGATTGGTCTGTACGTTCATGTCAATGTTCATGACATATTTCACTTTCTGCTGCCAGCGGTCGGGCTGTGCCTGGGCTACAGTTACCATACCGGTCATGAGGAATAACAGGTAAAACGACTTCTTCATTGATTGAAATTTCTGTTTAGACGTTAAATATCGTGAAAAGCGGGGTATGTAAAATGTGAAAATGACCAATGGTGGTGCTTACTCTTTTCCCTGTACGATCAGTACGATCTCCCCTTTTACGGTCTTTTCTTTGAAATAGGCTGCTACTTCCTGCAGCGTCCCCCGTTTATTTTCTTCAAATAGTTTAGTCAGTTCACGGCTCACACTGCAAAGCCTTTCCGGACCAAAATAAGTGATCATCTCTTCCAGGGTCTTTACCAGCCGCATCGGGGATTCATAAAAGATCATGGTGCGTTCTTCTTCTGCCAGTTGTTTCATCAGCGTCTGCCGTCCTTTTTTCAAGGGCAAAAATCCTTCAAAACAAAAACGGTTGGTGGGTATACCACTGTTGACCAGCGCCGGCACAAAGGCAGTGGCCCCGGGCAGGGATTCCACTTTCACCCCGGCTTTGATACAGGCCCTTACCAGCAAAAAGGCCGGATCAGAAATACCCGGTGTACCGGCATCCGTTACAATGGCCATCTTCTTTCCTTCCAGCAGCTGGGTCACCAGGTGATCCACTACTTTATGTTCATTGTGCTGATGATAGGGCGACAAAGGCTTGCTGATCTGGTAATGATTCAGCAGGTGTGAACTGGTGCGGGTATCCTCAGCCAATATCAGGTCCACCTCTTTCAGGACTTCAAGCGCCCGGAGGGTAATGTCTTTCAGGTTGCCGATGGGGGTGGGAACGAGGTAGAGCAAGGTTGAGTGTTTAGCGTTGAAAGATTAACAAGTATAAAGGTTGACAAGGGTGCCTCCGGAGAATCCTCTTTGTCAACCTTTATACCTGTTTACTTTTCAACTTATAAATTAGTCAACTGTTATCTCGAAATATTCCATCACCGCATTACTCAGCAATTTCTTGCTGGCTTCTTCAGCGATAGCTTTGGCGGCTTCCGGAGAGTCTGCATTTACCTGCAGGGTAATATGTTTACCGACCCGCACATCGTCTACCCCGGAGAGCCCAAGGTTGGATAATCCGCCCATAACGGCTTTACCCTGGGGATCCAGTAATTCTTTGAGGGGCATTACTTTTATCTGTACAGTGTAGGTCATGCTAGTTTATTTTTGAAGAGCAAAGATAAGACAACGTAGGCCAAAATGATGACCGGTACGGCCAACCATTTCAACAGCAGGGCAGCGATCACCGCTACCGCTACCAGCAGGTATTTCGGCAGGTTATTTTTGACCGAAAAGTCTTTGAACTTCATGGCCATCAGGGGCAGGGTCGACACCATCAGCCAGGACAACACAGCGATCACTCCATAAAGGAACCATTTATTCAGCAGCAGGTCCACCACCCATTGTTCGGTACTGTAGAAATAGATCAGGGGCAGTGATGCCACCAATATACCTGTCGCGGGAACCGGCATGCCTTTGAAATGATAGGTCTGTGTGGTATCCAGGTTAAAGCGGGCCAGACGCCAGGCAGCAGCGCAAGGGAGAATGAATGCCGGCACCAGCCAGAACAGACTGGTATCCACACCAGAGGGATCCTTGGCAAAACTCAGCCGCAGGAACTGGTAAATGATCATACCGGGCGCCACGCCAAAACTCACCACATCGGCCAGCGAATCGAGCTGTTTGCCCATTTCCGAAGTAGCCTTGAATAAGCGGGCCACAAAACCATCCAGAAAATCAACCACGGCGGCAATGCCGATGAACAGCGAAGCCATCCATATCTTTTCCGGTATATCGAGCAGTTCGGTTCCTTCTGCCGTAACATGAATAATTATACCGTTCTGCAATACCGATACAATGGCCAGGCAGCCGAAGAGGAGGTTGGTAAGGGTGAAAATGTTAGGAATTTGCTTCATGAAATCAGTTGTCAGTTGTGAGTTGTCTGTTGTCCGGGTTTATAGCACAAAAATGCCTAAAGTCATGGATGTTATTAAAAGGAAAAATCAAATGTCTTTTCCACAAATAAGCGGCTTTGGGTCTTTCAGCCACTTACTTCATTGGCACATCGGCATATTGGCACATTGACTATTTCTTCATCAACGCCTCTATCTCCTCTACGGTAATGGGAATATTCTTCATCAGATCCACATTGCCGTTGCGGGTGATCCAGAAATTATTTTCGATACGGACACCCATCTGCTCTTCCTCGATATAGATACCGGGTTCGATGGTGAAGACCATCCCGGCCTTGATGGGATCGGTCTTGGTCCCCAGGTCATGCACATCCACACCCAGATGGTGAGAAATGCCATGATACAGGTATTTGCGGTAAGCGCGGTTTTCCGGATCCTCATTCTTCACATCCGACTTTTTGATCAGTCCGATCTTCAGGAATTGCTGTGTGGCTTCCTCTCCTACTTTATCGGTATAGTCCACGACCGTGATACCAGGCTTCAGTATACTCTTGCAATAATTGTGAATAGCCAGACAGGCATTGTAAACTGTTTTCTGACGACGGGTGAATTTCCCGTTCACCGGAACGGTACGGGTAAGGTCGGCACAGTAGCCACCATACTCTGCACCGAAATCCATCAGCAGCATTTCCCCGTCCTTACATTCCTCACTGTTGCTCACATAATGCAGGGTGCGTGCCCGGTCGCCACTGGCAATGATACTGCCATAAGCAGGTCCGGTAGCCCGCTGGCTCAGGAAAGAATGGAAGATCTCCGCTTCGATCTCATATTCCATCACGCCGGGTTTAATAAATTTCAACAGGCGGCGGAATGTATTGTCGGTAATATCGATCGCTTTTTTCAACACTTCTACTTCGAGCGGGGTCTTGATGGCGCGGATCTCTTTCATGATCTTTGCGGCCCTTATGTAATGATGCAAGGGATAGCGGCTCTTCATTTCATCAATAAAGCGGTAATCCCGGGAACGCACGAGGCTGGCCTTCCGGTCATTCTCATTACTATCGAGATAGATGTTATCGGCGAGGTGGATCCAGGGTTGCAACAACCCGTCCAGACTATCCAGCCATACAATGGTTTTGATACCACTCATCTCCTGCGCTTCTTTTACACGCAGGCGTTTGCCATCCCATTTTTCTTTCAGTTCATTGGGACGAACCAATACCAGCACCTCGCGGAATTTCGGATCGGGGTTATCGGGAAAAAGGATCACCATACTGTCTTCCTGGGTCACCCCACTAAGCCAGAACAGGTCACTGTTTTGTTTAA
This sequence comes from Chitinophaga pinensis, assembly GCA_943370345.1. Lineage (GTDB taxonomy): Bacteria > Bacteroidota > Bacteroidia > Chitinophagales > Chitinophagaceae > JJ008. The sequence goes on along the minus strand of CALRQQ020000388.1, from coordinate 73 downwards.
AAGCATAGATCGCATCCCCGTTGCTGGGCACTTCATCATTACTCACAAAAATGGCGATGGAATTTTTTTGCAT
>CALRQQ020000387.1:0-3946 GCA_943370345.1 Chitinophaga pinensis | reverse complement strand
CCGGCTAATTCAGCGGTAATAGCAGGTGTGATCTTTACCAGTGGTTTCAGTTGTGTTTGTAACAAAGCGAATTGCCGGTTACGATCCTGCAGACGATGAAACCCCGGAACCGATACCGGCAGTTTGTTCTGAAAAATTACGCGGGCGCCTTTTTTCGCCAACGCATATATTTTTTCAAAGGTCATCTCCGGCAGATAAGTCAGTTCAGGAACAACCAATGCCCGATAACTGCCGCCCCTGAATTGTATTTTTCCACCTGCTATAACCGCTTCGGAGATCATTTTGTCAGAGACGTAATCAAAGTTGAATCCCTGTTCCCACAATTGGGAGACCATTTTACCAAAATTGCTTTCCTGTAACCACTTGTCAGAATGATGCACATCGAATTTGACGATCAGTTCGTTGGTATATTTTTTTGCCCAGATATCGTGAATTGGAAAATACACCAGCACATCGTTATCCGGTTTTGTGTTTTGCAATACTTCCTGACAACGTTCTACATATTTGTTCAGGGCGGGAAGCTCATTCCAGAAATGTGATAAAGGACCAAAATTGGTGGAGGCATAAAATAATCTTCCCGGAAAGGGTTTGTCTGGTGGATTATACGTAATGCCATGATACACGATATGGTTGATGCCTGCGGTAAAAAGTTCGTCTATCTGTGGTTTTATTTGTGAGAGGGCCACTTTAAAATGATCGCCCAGCCAGGTAGCCGTTTCAGATGACACTAATTTTTTTCCATTGATATGAGCCGCTGAAGAAGCAAATTTCATCGTTAACGGATTCGGTCTGCCAAAACGCTCTTCTTCAAAATCAGGATCCTGCCGTAGACCAGGAATGGAAAAATTACTCACGCCAAAAGATTCTGTTTCGGGTATATCGGCAGCCGCATACAGATCGAGCAGGTTACCGGGAGAACCATGCGCCTGGTTCCGGGTAAGTTTTCCCATCGCATGACTTTTGGACACCCAGGGAGCAGTAAACCCGGAATAGAGCAGGTCGGAAATGGTTTCACAATAATCGGTCACAATCCGTTCTTTCTGCTCATTCTTATTTGTATCTGCCAGTATAGCCAGGTAAGCGGTGAGGTCGTAGCCTCTCAGCGCTTTGAACCTGTCCAGAAACCGATCGGTGAAGTTGGCACCATATACTTCATACGAATCATTATAAAAAGCACGCACCCTGCCCGATCTGAAAGGCAGATCCTTAAATGCTGATTCAAACCTTTCAAAATACCGGTTGATCGCTTGCCGGTTAAAATAATCCATTACCGCTCCCTCACCTCCCGGTGCCGCTCTTTTTACCTGCTGTTTGGTAGGCAACATCAGCAAGGCAAAGGCTTTACCGGAATAGCGCTTTGGTAAAGCGGTTGTACCGGCTTTTATGTTCGCAAGTATATTTTCATAACTGCCACCTGTTTTTTTAACCGATAAAGCCATCAGTTCTGCACCGGCCGTTCTTTTGGTTATATCGTCCGGGCTGTATATCGTATCCATATCAACGGGCTTGATCACGAATCTTTTAGCAGCACTGTGTATATCGATATTCGGTCCGCCAAAAGGCCAGCCGGTTCCTGTTGTCATATCAATGCCCATCCCCAGTTTTTCGGCTTCCTGTACGGTATGAACCAGGAGCTCCATCCAACGGGGCGATAGATATTGAATAAAGTTCTTTTCATCTCCCTTTTCTCCGTAGATGGGTATGATATGCAATCCACCCAAACCGGCTTTCTGGTATGACTGCAGGTTCTGGCTGATCCCCTCCTTGGTAACCGAATTACCCATCCACCACCAATAGGCCCAGGGCTTATAGGTTTGTGGCGAGGGAGCCGCATGAAGATCGGCTGTTGGTTTCCCGGATTGGAAGGAAAGAAGTATAACAGGAACAAAGCAAAAGAAAATACATCTGATAAAGAGAGCTTGTATTCTTTCTGCAATTCGCATTTCCCGTCAGTTAAAGGGTTAGTCAAGATTATGGATTGGTAGGGATGTTATATGTTACAAATCGCCACTGCCTGTTTTTCGCAGTTCTGCACAAGCATCGGGCTCTACGGTATACACGGTACTCACTATTTTCCAACCCGTAGTTGTTTTTAGCAGGGTAAATACATCAATGCCGCAGTGCGATAAAGTGGTGTTGAGATGAAAACTGTAGGGCGCCCATACCACGGCAATATGCTGGTGTAGACTCACTTTATAGGTAAATGCCTTTTCGTAGAGGGTTTCTTTGTAAAGAGGAAGTTTTTGTATATCCTCTGCAAAACTGCGCACGGGGGTTTGTAAACTATCATTCCGTTTTCGCGAAACCCAGATCTGCGCATTGCGCATGACGAGACTGCTGTATAAAGCGGTATCCTTTTTTTCAAGCGCCTCAAAAAATTGGTCAACGATGCGGATCACGGCTTTTTTATCGGCGGTTTCCGCTTCCTGCGCCTGCAGTCTGTAACAGGAAAGGAACAGTAAACAAACAAGTAATTTTTTCATGGCGGAACTTTGTTCTTGTAAGATACAGCCCGGTAGCTGAAAATCCTTGCCCGGATCAACAAAACAAGGACGGTATGCCGGGAAACGGAACGGCGGCGGCAGCAGAATAATGAACTGCTTTCATCGCAGATTCCTTAATTTTAAGAGCAACCGGAATTATTTTCTCATCAACCGAAAGGACTATCCGAAACCGTTTAGCACAATCACACAAACGGAATCCGCAAGTCCCTTTTGATTTAGTGAACTGCTATGCCAAGGAAATTATTTTTTGCCTTTTTGTTGTTGGTATCGGGCACGCTCTATGCCCAGACCCAGCAGACCAACCTGCCCGAAAGGGTTAACTGGTACCAGAACCTGGGCTTTGGAATGTTCATTCACTGGAACGTGGATGTAACCCTGGGTGCCGTGATCAGTCATTCCCTGTCTGGTGCCTCAGATGAATATGCGGAGAAATATTTCAAAGAGTTGCCCCAATACTTTACGCCTGAAAAATTCAAACCCGATGTGTGGGCCAGGGCAGCCAAACTGGCGGGCATGAAATACATGGTCTTTACTACCAAACACCATTCCGGCTTTTGTATGTGGGATACGAAGTCTACTGAGTTGAATGTGATGAAAACACCATTTCAAAGAGATATTACCCGCGAACTGGTGGACGCTTTCAGAAAAGAAGGGATCGCAATCGGATTTTATTTTTCGCCGGAAGATTTTTATTACCTGCACCAACAGAAAATTCCGATCGGTCGTTTGCAGTTGCCGCAGCATTATCCGGCTAACAATCCGGGTTTACTGGAATATGATAAAAAGCAATTGAAAGAGCTGTTAACCCAATACGGCAAAATAGATATATTATTTATCGATGGACCCGGCGATGGACTGAGGGAATATGCCTGGTCCTTACAGCCCGAGCTGGTCATTACCCGCGACCTGATGAAAACCCCCGAGCAGACCACCCCCAATGAACCTTTACCTCGACCATGGGAAGCCTGCTACACCATGGGTACCGACTGGGGTTATAAACCCACCAACGATCCGCATAAATCCGGCACGCAAGTCATTAATATGCTGATCGAGATCCGTGCCAAAGGCGGTAATTTTTTATTGAATGTAGGACCCAAACCGGATGGGGAAATACAGTTGGAGCAACAGGCCCTGCTGCAGGAAATTGCGCTCTGGAATTTTGCCAACGGCGAATCGATTTATGCGGTAAAACCATTGCCGGTGATCAGGGAAGGAGAGATCTGGTATACCCAATCGAACGACGAAAAATATATTTACGCATTTGTGCAACGTTCATCGCCGGATGACTGGAAATACGGCGACAGAAAAACCTTTGTGTTAACACATATTGAAGGGAACAGCAAAACAAGGGTCAACATTCTTGGTTACAAGTCTGAGCTGGTTGAATACAAAAAGGATTTTGATGCGCAAACCTACCTGGCACCCACGCCGCTGGGTTTGGT
>CALRQQ020000386.1:0-3947 GCA_943370345.1 Chitinophaga pinensis | reverse complement strand
TCCTGTTACACCTACCGGTAACGGTCGTGTAAAGGTGGAAGCGATTGGTAATATCTTCTTTGATATTAACAATGCCGTGATCACGATCACGCCTCCGCCAAACGGATTTACCTTTAACAGTCCCGCAGCTGTAACTGCTCCATGTCCTGCTCCTGATGTGATGACATCCGGTAACCTTACCGCTACCTGGGTAGGTACGTTCACCGGCGATGTAAGCCTGAGCGGAACCGTTAGCCCTGCAGGACCTGTTGTTAGCTTTGCCAATACTACTTTGACACAGGCTTCACCATCCACTACTGTTACCCTGACTGGTATGTCAACATTGTCACCCGGTAACTATACCGTAACAGTAACTGGTACCGGTACAGGTGCACCGACCCAAACCAGGGATATTGTATTCACCATTAATCCTGGTACTGGTCCTTCAATCACCACACAGCCTGTCAGCCAGGCCGTATGTGCAGGTACCAATGCCACATTCAGTGTGGTGTCTGCCGGAACTTACCAATGGCAACTGAGTACCAATGGCGGTACCAGCTGGTCCAATATCGCAGGTGCCACAGCTACATCTTACACAGTGACGGGTGTAACCACTGCTCAGAACAGTTACCAGTATCGCGTGATCGTAACCGGACAGTGCGGAAGCACTACCTCCGCTGCGGCTATACTCACTGTAAATGTAGCTCCGGCTATCACCAGCAACCCGGGTAGCCTTACCCTCTGCTCCGGTAGTTCAGCTTCATTCAGTGTGACGGCTACCGGTACAGCGCCCACGTACCAATGGCAATTGAGTACCGATGGTGGAACCACCTGGAATAACATTGCCGGTGCTACTGCTGCTACCTATAATATCGCGGCTGTTGCGGTAACTGATAACAATAACCGTTATCGTTGTGTGGTTTCCGGTACTTGTACACCGGCTGCTACATCTGCAGCTGCCACCTTGCTGGTATCTGCTTCGATCACCATCACCACCAATCCGTCCAACCAGACTGTCTGCGAAGGCACTAACTTAACCTTCAATGTACTGGCCGGTGGTTCGGGTCTTTCTTATCAGTGGCAGGTGAGTTCAGATGGTGGTACCACCTGGACCAACCTCAGTAATACAGGTAACTATACAGGTGCAACCACAACTGCACTGACCATTACCGGTGTACTGCCTGCTCAGAATAACTTACGCTACAGGGCAATCGCCTCCAATGCTGCTTGTAACCCGGGCACATCCACAGCGGCTACCCTGACTGTAAATACATTCCCTGTCATCACGACACAGCCTGCTTCTGCAACGATCTGTGCCGGTGCATCACAGGCCTTCAGTGTGACCGCCACAACCGGTGTAGGTACGCTGACTTACCAATGGCAATTCAGTACCGATGCTGGTGCTACATGGACCAGTATTGCCGGTGCTACCGCTTCCAGTTTCAGTCAGCCTTTTGTGATCGGCCAGAATGGTTATCGCTTCAGGGTGATTGTTACAGCCGGTTGCGGTTCCGTAACCTCAAATGCGGCGGTCCTGACGGTTAACAGCTTCCCGGTTGTTGCCTTTACTTTACAGCCTGTTACCTGCGTATCTGATGCAGCGTTCTCCCTGTCTGCAACACCTGCCGGTGGAGCTTTCGCCGGACCTGGTGTGGCCGGATCCACTTTCACACCTTCAACTGCAGGAGTTGGATCTAAAACAGTTACTTACACTGTTTCCAATGCTGCTTGCCAGACGGTGGCTTCCAGGGTGATCCTGGTGAACGAATGTGCAGAACGCCACCGTACACTGGATCAGTACTCTTCTGTAATTGTTTACCCGAATCCGAACAATGGACAGTTCAATATCCGGATGAACACAGACCTGTACAACAAGCTGAGCATCCGCATCTACAACGCGATGGGACAGCTGGTGAAAACCCAGGTGAATACCGGACTGACCTATGGTTCAGTGGTATCTCTCGATCTCGGTACCTTACCGAGCGGCGGATATCATCTGTATCTGTCCAACGATCAGAACGGTTTTGTGAAGAGAAGCTCTTCTTTCGTTGTTTACAAGTAAGGATCAATTCTTTATAATTTTCAGATCCCGTTTGCAAAGCAAACGGGATCTTTTTTTGGGGTAAGTTGAAAAGGGAACTATTCCCTATAAACCTTACCTTTGCGGCCGCTTACCGGGCCCAGGCCCCTGTTCCACCAAAAGTGTATTTAAATTATGATCAGCGTAAAAGACCTGAAACTCGCCTACGGGAAAAGGGTATTATTTGAAGAAGTCAACCTCAATTTCACCAAAGGCAATTGTTATGGGGTGATCGGCGCCAACGGGGCCGGTAAATCCACATTCCTAAAGATCCTGGCCGGAGAAATTGAACCCAATAAAGGAACCATCACCATCACTCCGGGTGAACGGATGGCCGTGCTGAAACAAAACCAGTTCCAGTTCGATGAGGAGACCGTGATCAATACCGTGATGATGGGCCATACCAAACTCTGGGAGATCGGTAAGGAAAGAGAAGCGATCTATGCAAAGGCTGATTTTACTGAAGAGGATGGCATGCGTGCCGGTGAACTGGAGCATGAATATGGAGAACTGGGTGGCTATACCGCCGAAAGCGATGCGGCCACTTTCCTGAGTGAACTTGGTGTGAAAGAAGAATTCCAGCAATCCCTGATGAAGGATATCCCTTCCAACCTCAAAGTACGGGTGCTGCTGGCCCAGGCCCTGTTCGGCAACCCGGATATCCTGCTGCTCGATGAGCCGACCAACGGTCTGGATATTGAAACGATCAGCTGGCTGGAGAACTTCCTGGCCGACTACGAAAATATTGTACTTGTGGTGAGCCACGACCGTCACTTCCTAGATGCCGTTTGTACCCACGTGGCCGATGTGGACCGGCAAAAAGTAAAGATCTTCACGGGTAACTATACTTTCTGGTACGAATCATCCCAGCTGATGGCCCGCCAGATCAACGACAAGAATAAGAAAACAGAAGAAAAACGACAGGCCCTGATCGATTTTATCGCCCGATTCAGTGCCAACGCCAGTAAGAGTAAGCAGGCCACTTCCCGGAAGAAGGCCCTGGAAAAACTGACCATCGAAGAGATCGAACCCAGTTACCGCAAATACCCTGGTATTATCTTCCAGCAGCAGCGGGAAGTGGGTAACCAGATCCTCAATATTGAGAAGCTGACCAAATCAGTGGATGGTCGTATACTCTTCAAGGATGTAACCTTCACTGTCAACAAAGGCGACAAGATTGCCCTGCTCAGCCGTGACCCGCTGGCAGTGACCAGTTTCTTTAATATTATTACGGCCAATACCACAGCCGACAGCGGCTCCTACGAGTGGGGTGGTACAGTCACCCATGCATACCTGCCACAGGAAAATAGCGAGTTCTTTAATGGTCAGGATAACCTTATGGACTGGCTTCGTCAGTTTGTCCCGGATCATGTAAAGGATGTGGATGAGCCCTTCCTCCGTGGATTCCTCGGTAAGATGCTGTTCAGTGGTGAGGATGTACTGAAGAAAACCAATGTACTCAGCGGGGGAGAGAAGGTACGCTGTATGCTCAGCCGGATGATGCTCCAGAACCCCAATGTGATTCTGCTCGATCAGCCGACCAACCACCTGGACCTGGAAAGTATCCAGAGCTTCAACGAACAATGTACCGAATACAAAGGCATCGTACTGCTGACCAGTCATGACCATACCTTCATGCAGACCGTCGCCAACCGTATCATTGAATTAACGCCTAAAGGTATCATCGATCGCCTGACTACCTTTGATGAGTACCTGGAGGATGACAGGGTAAAAGCACTGCGCGAGGAGTTGTATAGTTAGCCCAGCTTCGCCAAGGCTACGGAGGATAAATCATCAGTTAGTAGTTAGAAGATAGTAGTGCGGACAATTGCATTTTGAGTATTGAGCATTGAATATTGAGCATTGAATTTCTAAGATAATGTTCAAT
>CALRQQ020000385.1:0-3976 GCA_943370345.1 Chitinophaga pinensis | reverse complement strand
TTCCCATGGCACGGTCAATAACCATGATCCGCTGCGTGACCGTAAACTCCTCCTGGAAAAAAGGGAGATCCGGAAGATCGAAGCCAAACTCAAAGAAAAAGGATATACCCTCATTCCCCTGCGTATTTTCTTTAACAGTAAGAACCTGGCGAAAATGGAGATCGGACTGGCCCGGGGTAAAAAAATGTACGATAAAAGGGAAAGCATCAAACAAAAGGATGTTGAAAAAGAAATGAAAAGATACCTGAAATAACCCTGTGTAAAACTTCCTTTTAACAAGGCATACCTTTTGCCGATATTACAATCTATGAAGAAAGGATTCCTGTTCATTTTACTGCTTATTTCCCTGCAGAGCGGGTCACAGTCCGTCTTCGGTTACTGGTATGGGTCCGCTAATGTCAGAAGCAGCGGATCGGCCAATAATTACCTGATGGAAATGGTCCTTCAGCCTGAAAAGAACCTGGTCAAAGGCATCCTGAATTACTATTTCAAGAATACCTACCGGAGTTTACAAGTAACGGGAACTTACAATCCAAATACCCGGCAACTGATCATCTATGATGTACCGGTGGTTTACCATGGATCGTCGGGTGAATTTCAGGTAGATTGTATCATGGACATGGTGGGACTGCTACGGGTGGCGCAGGCCAAATCAGTCATAAACGGAACATTTACTGCCAAACCCGACTACAAATACACCTGCACACCTATCTCCTTTAACCTGACCCTCGACGGGGAAGCCAGTAAAAAGGATTCGGTGATGAAAGCACTGAGTGAATTCAAGGAAAATTACCAGGTATGGAAGCCGGCACAGGAAGACACTCTGGTTACAGCAAAGGTCATTCAGCGTAAAGTGGTTAATTATGTGATCGAAAAGCAATTCACCGAAAGGGAAACAACCGTGGCCGATGAAATTGAAGTGGAATCCGACTCGCTTCGGGTCGACATTTATGATAATGGCGAAATTGACGGAGATATTGTATCCTTATTCTATAACAAGGAATTGATCCTTTTTAATCAGAAACTGACGCACAAATCCATCCACCTTGACATCAGACTGGATACTACAAAAGCTGAAAATGAGATCACCTTGTTTGCAGAGAATCTTGGATTGATCGCACCTAATACGGCGCTGCTGCGTATACGTGACGGAAGTAAGGTCTATGACCTTCGTGTATCGAGCAATCTCGAGAAAAACGCAACCATCCGGATCCGACGGAAAAAACCCTGATTTATCAGATAGAAAAAGATAGCAATGACCGGTCCTGCAGGAGGTATTCCTTTATCCAGGGAAGGGTTTCTTTCCGGAAACTGATATCAGCCGTAATTTCCATTTTACCATCTTTCACCGTAGTTTTTTTCTCTTCCACAAATATGGATTGATCCCGGAAAGCCTTTATCAGTTTTTCGGCTGTTGAAAACTGATCTGCCGGAAACACTATCGTTAACTGGCGGGTACTCTTCCGGCTTGGAAAAAGAGAATTGATCAATGGCGTCAGAAAAATTATGACAAGGGATGCCACCATGAAAGTAGCCGCCAGGTAAAACTCTCCAAAACCTATCGAAGTACCCACTGCTGCGGCAAGCCATATGATTCCAGCGGTGGTCAATCCGGAAATACTGAAGCCATCCTTGAAGATAGCCCCTGCTCCAATAAATCCCACCCCGCTGACAATGTAGGCGGCGATCGCTGTATTATTTCCTTGTCCGCCTACCTTATAAGAAATAATGGAAAATAATGTTGCCCCCAGACAGATAATGGTGATCGTTTTTAGTCCGGCCACTTTATCTTTCATTTCCCGTTCGAGTCCCAGAATAATACCGGCCCCTACGGCGAGTAAGGCTTTATAAATATCCAGTACTTCCCAATGATCCATACAACAGATTTATCAGAATAATTCAGGTTGGTTGTCTTCCTCTTTTGGTTTTACCCATTCCATTTCAGTAGACTTGCTGAAGTCAGCCAGCTTGGTACCCACCGTTCTCCAGCCCGTTACTTCAGCGATCTTATTGATCTTCAGTTTGCCTTTCCGGATCTGGGCACCCCTTCCCTGCTGCATGGCAAGAACGGGGTCCTCCGTCGTGGTCACCGCTACCACATAATTACCCTCGCCTTCCTTGATAAAAGAGAATTTATTCTTCAGCGTGGTGGTTTCGATCCTGAACCGTTTCACCATGAACTGCTTTTTCTCCATATCCACATAAACGGCAGTCACCACTTTTTCCGGTTTGAATTTTTCGATAAAGATCACTTTCTCCGAATCCAGTTTCTGTGTCAGTTCCTGATCGGTGATCTCATAATTACCATCGCGGAACATCACCAGGATCTTATCCTCTGCTTCAAATACACCAAGGTAAGCACCTTTTTCCTCGGTACTCAGCCGGCCAAACTGATCATCATACCAAAGTTTTTTTCCGGCAATGGTACTGCGTCCTTTTTCCTTGAACTTAACGGATTTCACGGGGTACTTGGTCACCTGGTTCCCCTGGCTGTTGCGGCCCTTGATCTCCAGTTCTTCAAAATAAAAATCGAATTCCTTGATACGAGCCGTACAGTTGCCCAGTACGATCTTCACCACTTCTGCTTCTCCATTGGGATTGGCCGTGAAATAATGCACTTTTGATTTTTCATGTCCCTTGGTAAGGTCATATTCCTTATCCCTTGTTACACCGGTCACATTGAAACGCTTGGCATAACTGACACCGGTAGCTCCGTCGAGATAGATCATATTGTACGTGGTCCGCTCGTCATTTTTCTGGAACACCGCGGCATGTATTATATCTTTCCCTATGAATGATTTGTCCGATACTTTTACCACTTTCATGATCCCCCGTTTAGCGAAAACGATGATATCATCCAGATCGGAACATTCAAACAACAGCTCATCCTTCTTCAGTCCGGTACCAATAAAACCTTCTGCCCGGTTCACATACAATTTGGTATTGGCGATGACCACGTGTTTGGCTTCGATCACTTCAAAGGCCTTGATCTCCGTCTTCCGCTCCCGTCCCTTACCATATTTCTTAAGCAGGTTTTCATAATATGCCACGGCATAATCCACCAGGTTGGCGAGGTCATTCTTTACCTGCCGTATATCCGCTTCCAGTCCCTTGATCTGGTCATTCAGCTCGTCAATATCCAGCTTATAAATGCGACGTACCGGTTTTTCGGTCAGTTTAATGATATCCTCCCGGGAAATATCGCGCTTGAGTTGTTTCTTGAACGGAGTAAATGCTTTATCGATCGACTCCAGTACTTTGTCCCAGGTCTCGTGTTTTTTCTCCAGTTCCTTATAGATCTTTTCCTCGAAGAAGATCTTCTCTAAAGAAGTGTAATGCCATTTTTCCTGTAATTCACCCAGCTTGATCTTCAGCTCCTGTTCCAGCAGATCTTTGGTCTTGTCCACCGAAAGTTTCAGTAACTCCTGTACCCCGAGGAACTGCGGACGCTGTTCTACGATCACACAGGCATTGGGGGAAATAGACACTTCACAATCGGTGAATTTGTACAGGGCATCAATTGTGATATCCGGGGATATGCCGGGGGCCAGGTCCACCTGGATCTCCACTTCAGCGGCAGTATTATCCGTTACTTTTTTGATCTTGATCTTGCCCTGGTCGTTGGCTTTAACGATGGATTCCATCATCTGGGTGGTCGTCACCCCATAGGGTACACTTTTAATCGCCAGCGTTTTTTTATCTACTTCTTCGATATGTGCACGCACTTTCACTTTACCGCCCCGCTTGCCCTGGTTATAATCGGCCACATCGATCATCCCCCCCGTCAGAAAGTCCGGATAGAGATCAAACTTGCGTCCTCGCAGGTACTTCACCGAAGCATCGATCAGTTCGCAGAAATTATGCGGAAGAATTTTCGTCGATAACCCCACCGCAATTCCATCAGCACCGTGTGCCAGGAGCAGCGGAAATTTCATGGGTAATGTGACCGGTTCATTTTTCCGGCCATCATAACTCA
>CALRQQ020000384.1:0-3982 GCA_943370345.1 Chitinophaga pinensis | reverse complement strand
ATTTGCGGGAACACGTGTTCCTGTGGATTCGCTTTTTGACCATCTGGAAGCCGGTATTTCACTGGATGAATTTCTTGATGATTTCCCCTCTGTTACCAAAGAACAAGCGGTTAGCCTGCTTGAAATAGCTAATAAAATGCTGACTTCCCAAAAAGTGGAACAACTGTATGAAGCTATTGCTTGATGAAAATTTGCCTAAGCGATTAAAATCAGACTTCCCTGAACACGAAATATTTACTGTCCGTGACAAGGGATGGAATGGTATCAAAAACGGCCAGCTTCTTAGTCTGTTACTTGAAAATAATTTTGATGCCTTATTTACCTTCGATAAGAATCTCAGTTATCAGCAGAATTTTTCAAAATATGCAATCACTGTTTTTGTTCTACATGCTCCCATTAATTCTTACAGGGAGTTGACAAAATTGTCAGCAAAGGTTCACGGGTATTTAAATAATCCGCCATTAATTCATGGGCCGATTGTCATTTCAGCTCAATAATAAGGCTTTGTAGAAAACTATCGCAGCAGATTAAGGCTGAGGAATTGGTTTTTTATAGATGGTAATTGTAAACCAGATAATACCGAAGGCTTATTTTCTTACCTCTTTAATATGCAGACAATAATTGGAAATGTAGAATCGAAAAAAATACATAAAATGATACGATTACTCATTTTAATATTAATACTGACTATTCAGGTGATAGCTTGTTCCTGCAAGAATTTTTCTACACCGTTTACCATAAAGGATTATAATAACAGTGAACTTATCATTTCCGGCAAAGCCATTAAGGTAACTATTAATGAAAACGAGACGGTAGACAGACAGCGACAGATTGAATTTCAGATTGATGAAGTGTATAAAGGGAAAATCACGTTAAAAAATGTGATGATTTATACTTCACTAGGTGATGCGTCTTGTGGATTATATGTTAGGGAGAATGAAGAATGGGTAATATGGGCCTACCTGCAAAACAATGTCATCTCAACAAACTTATGCACCCGAAGTACCCAGAAAAAGTATTTATCAGCCCTCGATTATCAAACACTTAACTATTTTAAAACAAGTCCTGCAGATGCTGAATGGAAAAATGAGGCAGGTGTATTGATAGCTGTTGGTAAACTGAAAAACAATCTGCCAACGGGCCATTGGAAATATTTCTACAATAACGGATATCTGGAGTCAGAAGGGGTGTATAATAATGGACTTTACGAGGGTAAATGGATAAAATACCTTAATCCGGAAGGTATTGTTACAAGATTACGATATGATAAAAAGATACCCGATGATTCTGTTCCGGATTTGCAACTACTTCAGTGTAGAACTATGGAAATTCAACAATACAGAAACGGGATTAGAGAGGGCGAGTTTATATACTATTCGTACACTTCGATAGAGAAACCTAACCGGATAGCCAACTATAAAAATGGAGAATTGGATGGGAAATACATTGCTTATTACAATGATGGGTTGATTTATTATGTTCAAAACTATCTAAAAGGAGAATTAGAAGGATATGAAAGATTCTATTATCCAAGTGGACAATTAAAACAGGAGAGAAAATTCATTCAAAGCAAAGCTACCGGAGAATTTAAGTTGTATAACGAAAATGGTGAATTGATCAAAACGACTGTTGGTAAACGGCCGGATTAGCTATATCTTTTACTGACCTTTAACAGTAGTAAACATGAAATGGACCTACCTCATTAAAAATAAACTAACCGCCTCGGCAGTACTGCTTACACTATGCCTGTTGGTGCTTTTAAGTAACTATCTCGACAGATTACACACCAAAAACGTAACCAACGCCATCTCTACTTTGTATGAAGACCGGCTGCTTGCTGAGGAATACATTTTTAAAATGACCAGCACTATCTACCAGGTCAGGGAAGTGTTACAAACCGGGGAGTCTGCTGATGCAAAAGTCACTGCGATCAGCAACCTGATGAACGAATTTGCTAATGCTTACCAGGCTTATAGCAAAACCAAACTTACGGCCACCGAAAAAACAATATCCACTGAGTTAAACGGTTACTTTGTCCAACTGAAACAAACATTTGCCAATAACCAGTATGTTTCTTCTGTTGATACGGATAAAGCACTCTCTTCTTTGAACAGGCTTTCCACGGTGCAGTTAGAAGAGTCGAAGCTGATCATGAAGAATGTTGAATTACAGTATGCCACTATCAAAGCTTCTTCTCAGTTTGCTTTTGCTATTGGTATTATCATTTTACTGGTATTGCAGGCAATCGTTTTTACTGCCAAAGCGGTGGTGCCGGTGAATATACCCAAAGATACTACGCTTAATTAGGCATCTGTGTTTTCGAAGCTGGTTGCATTAATCCGTACAATTTGCTTTCCCCTCTGCGAAAACTCCGCTTCTCTGCGGCTCCGCGGTGGGGTATGGCTTGAATTCACCGCAGAGCCGCAAAGAGCAGGGAGTTATCGCAGAGAAAGTATTGCGTTAACGCAAAGATTTTCAGATAACTTTTTTTTGCAGGATCCACAGGTCATGTCCACCCGCTTTTTGCGGGTGTTCTTTTCCCTCGTACATTTCCCGTACTTCAAAATAAGGTACCAGTACTTGCTTGAAGAGGAACGACTGGTGCCAGCTGGTCATCATGCGGTGGCCCTGTTGCGGGTATTGACGGGTATAAATGCCATTGGCAGACAATTGTCTCTTCTCTGACAAGCGCAGTTGCTGTGTATAGTTGGTTCCATGCGTAGTAAGCAGCAGCACACCACCCGGCCGCAGGATCCGGTGCAGTTCTTCGATCCATGCTTCCTGCGCGGAAGCAGCTATATGGGTGAGTACCGAAAACCCATAAATCAGGTCGAAAAAATCTGGTGCGTAGGGAGTGGGTGGAAACGAATGGATAGTGGTAAAACTAATGTCCGGGTAATGGGTTTTGTTCCAGCTGATCATTTCCTCATTGGCATCGGCACCATAGAGTTGTGCAGTAGGTGCCATACACGGCAGATGGCGTATGATCCTGCCTACACCGCAGCCCCAATCCAGGATCCTGGGATCAGTTTGAGGGAGATAAGGTTTTGTCCAGTTGATGATTTCCTTCGCAGCAACTTCTCCATCAGCGATGAATTTCTGGTAATCCAGTTGGTAGGTTTCATAGATATGCGGATCGGGTGGGATCACTAATCCCGGGTACGCCTGGCGATACAGCCTGTTCTGTTTCCCTTGCTGCTGTCTCGCCAGCCAGAACAAAACACGGTGCAGCAGTGGGGCCAGCTGTAACCGGTAAAGCAGGTATTTCAGGTAGGGTCTCAAAACCTGCGCTGTTTTCTTTTCTGCCACAATACAAAACCGGTGATGCTGAGCAGTCCTCCGGATAATCCGAGTAAGGTATACAGCAGTTTTACGGGCCAGCCACCATAACGGCCGTAGTGGATCTGTGCGTTAATGATATCGCGGCGGTTTTCGGGAATGATCTCTGTTACAAATGCTGTTTTGCTTAAACTGCCGGCACTATCGAGGAAAACGGCATCGGCGAATTTTTTGTTATGGATAAAAGCGTTGGTAGATCTGCTGCCATACACTGCTGTTTTTCCTTTGGGCGAACCAGCAAAATAGATCACATGCGCACTAAAAGCCGGGTGTTGTTGCTGCACCTGTTTAATGGCGCTATCCAGCGAGTAAGGCAAGGGCGCAGAAGTTTTAATGACGGGTGTATAGGGTTGCGCTGCTGCATAAAAATCTTTCGTGAAAACATAACGTTGCATCCACACACCGGTAACACCGATCATAAGGTTGAAAAGCAGGGCATATACCCCTACCAACTGGTGCAGATTACTGCTGCGGTACAATGGTTTTTTGAAAAGTAAAACAGGAATGATCTTTTTGCGGTAATGGATGATACCCGTGCAAAGACTCAGCAGAAACAACACACCAAAGAAGCCCAGGATCCACTCACCCGTTTTTTTCAGATGCAATGAATTGTGAAACACGGTGAGCCAGGCCATAAAATTGT
>CALRQQ020000383.1:0-3995 GCA_943370345.1 Chitinophaga pinensis | reverse complement strand
CGGATATCCTGCGATTGATGAAGGCGCAGCCACAGGTCGTAAAGGAAGGCGCCATCTTTACCCGCATCATGCTGGGTGGCAGTATCGTCATTGTGCTCATCTTCCTGATCAATGGGGTCTTCCGCGGGGCGGGTGATGCTGCCATTGCCATGCGCAGTCTCTGGCTGGCCAGTATCATTAATATTATCTTATGTCCCACCCTCATCAATGGTTATGGCCCTTTTCCCGAACTGGGCTTAAAGGGAGCGGCCATTGCCACGGTGATCGGACGGGGTACCGGGGTGATCTATCAATGTTATCATCTCTTCCACAACAAGGGCAATATGAAGATCCGCTGGGCGCATTTTAAAATGGATTTTCCGGTCATCAAACACCTGTTGGAAGTCGCCTGGCCTGCTACTTTCCAGTTCTTTATTCAAAGCGGCAGCTGGATCGTACTCGCCTGGTTGGTCTCCGATACCGGGGGCACCCATGCCACCGCCGGTTACCAGGTGGCCATCCGCAATGTGGTGTTCTTTATATTACCGGCCTGGGGACTCAGTAATGCGGCGGCCACCTTGGTCGGACAAAACCTTGGCGCCGGTCAGCCCGACCGTGCGGAGCGCAGTGTGATCCTCGCCACCCGTTTCAATGCCATTTTTATGGCAGCGGTGATGTTTGTATTCCTTTTCTTCGCCTCCCCCATCATCAGCATATTTACCAATCAGCCGGAGGTACATCGTTTCGGGGTATTAAGTATGCAGATCATCGGCAGTGGCTATATCTTTTATGGTATCGGGATGGTGATGGTACAGGCCCTCAACGGAGCGGGTGATACCAAAACACCCACCTGGATCAATATCTTCGGTTTCTGGTTATTCCAGATTCCCTTCGCCTTCTTATTAGCCAAGGTCTTTAAAATGGGACCTGTCGGCGCCTTCATCGCTGTACCCGTGGCCGAGACCCTGATCGCGCTGGTGGCCTGGTATTATTTTAAGAAGGGTGGGTGGAAGAAGGTGGAGGTGTAATTGGTCGCCCTTCTATACGTCCCGACACCATATTTCTCATGCCCTGTAGTATTGGTTTGCGGGACTACTCAGGATGACAACATCATTCGGCTTCGTAGGAAGGAGAGCAGAAAGATGCTCAAAGTCCTGAAAGTACATCTTAAGGAACCTCTTAAGAATCGAAATGTTGTTGTCATCCTGAGTAGACGCTAAAGCTAACTTTCAGGGCATCAGATACATCATCTGCGTCGTATCGAAGGGTGACCAAAAGGGCGCACGAAGGCCCCCCAACCCCGAACCAAACCCAAATCAGGTTTGTATTGTAAATTGTACTTTAAACCCGTTTCATGAACAACAACGTCCTCGACTCGAATCGTCTCCGGCAGGTGTTCTTTATTATTATTATTCTGTTGCTGGGCATTCTGCTGAGCTGGCAGCTCTATTCCTTCTTGCCTGCCTTATTGGGAGCGATCACCTTATATATATTATTACATGGGACCATATTGTACCTGACGGAGAAAAGGAAATGGCGAAAGGGCTGGACCACCATACTGCTCATGCTGGTCTCTTTTATTGTGATCCTGCTGCCGGTCGGTTTGCTGATCAATATGCTGTCATCGAAAGTCAGTTATGCCATACAGCATTCGTCGGAATTAGTGGTGGCGCTGAAGAAGATCGTGGCCGATGCGGAAGCACAGCTGAATATGGAACTGTTGAGCGATGAGAATATCAACAAATTCGGGGACCTGATCGCAAAGAGTCTGCCCGGGATCGTGGGGGCCACGTTTAATTCGATCAGCACGATCTTCTTTATGTATTTCATCCTTTATTTCATGCTGATGAATGCCCGTTATATGGAAGATGCCCTGTATGAGTATATCCCGCTGAATGATGAGAATGTGAGCCGGTTGGGCAAGGAGGTGAACAGCATGGTGGCGTCGAATGCGATCGGTATTCCGCTGATCGCTTTTGCGCAGGGGGTGGTCGGACTGATCGGCTACCTCATATTAGGCGTAAAAGAGCCCTTCTTCTGGTTCGGGGTCACTTGTATTGCAGGGATGATCCCGGTAGTGGGGGCAGCCCTGGCCTATGTGCCCCTGTCGATCCTGTTTTTTGCCAACGGGCAAAACTGGCAGGGGGTGGCCTTGCTGATCTTTGGCTTTGGTATTATAGGTACGATCGATAATGTGCTTCGCTTTACCTTATTAAAGAAGCTGGGCAATGTGCATCCGCTGACCACGGTATTCGGGGTGATCATCGGGCTGAACCTGTTTGGTTTTATCGGGCTCGTCTTCGGGCCCTTGCTGATCTCCTTATTTATGTTATTGCTCCGGATCTATTCCAGTGAATTTGTGATCAAGCAACGGGATGTCCATAAGATCATGGAGAACTGATGAATGGTATGCGTATTCTTTCGCAACTAAGTACCGCATTCATCCGATAGATAGAAACTGTTCTCGTAAAATCCCTTGTGCGGTTATTATTAGCATTACGTATTAATCCTTAATTGCTTAAAAAACAGGTTATTATTCCTATTATTTGCGGGGCTGCGATAATAATTTCGTCATGCGTTCCGTTTTAGAAAGAGAAAATCCGTACCTGTTTGAGAAAACTAATATTCCCGATATCCCTGGGGTTTGTTTGTACTTCATTTACCATGAGCCCCGCTGTTCAGCCACTGAACAGGATTGACGATGCAATAACAGTTTCCACATCCGACAACATCCGGTTTTCCCCGTTAACGGCCGACGCGGCCACCGCGTTGTATAACAGTATACAGCTGGAGCAACTGGGACTTTCCAAAGCGGCTTTTGACTATGCCTGGAAGGGGTATGAATACCTGCTGAACAATAATAAGATCAGCCGGAGCAATTACCTCACGATCTGTGATTTCAGTCAGTCATCGCTGAAGAAGAGATTATATATAATAGATATTGAAAACAACCGGCTGGTCACACAGACCTATGTGGCCCATGGACGGAATTCCGGTGGCGAATATGCCAGCCAGTTTTCCAATAAACCGGAGTCATTGCAGAGCAGTCTTGGTTTTTATGTAACGGCAAACACCTATATCGGCAAGCATGGTCTTTCCTTAAAGATCGATGGCATGGAGCCCGGTATCAATGACAAGGCAATGGAAAGAACGATCGTGATCCACGGCGCAGATTATGTGAGTGCGGGAAGGGCGGCAGCCGGTGGTTATATGGGACGGAGCTGGGGATGTCCGGCCGTACCCAAACAAGAAGCCAATAGTATAATCGAAACGATAAAGAACGGCACCTGTTTATTCATCTATCACCCGGAAAAGAGTTACCTGCACGGATCAAAAATATTAAACGGCTGATTGGACACACAACAAGGATGGATGATTACAAAAAAAGCTCAACGTACCCTATGGTTGGGCTTTTTTGTTTTTCCTATATCAGCTTTGAAATACTCTCCTTAATTACCACCACACTCATATACCCCATCGCCACCACCACCATCCAACCGATCAATTGCAACCAGCGCGGATGCTGATAGTCACCCACTAATCGTTGCTTACGGGAAGCGATCAATATAACAGCCAGCGCAATGGGTAAAATAAATCCATTGACCGCACCCGCAAATACCAATAGCTTGACCGGCTGACCGACAAATAAAAATATACCGGTGGAGAAAATGATAAATACACTGGTGACCAACTTTTCGTTCCGCTGTACAAAGGGTGAAATGGTTTTCCAGAAAGAAACTGAAGTATACGAAGCACCTACCACCGATGTAATGGCCGCACTCCACATCACTATACCAAAGAAACGATACCCGAGTTCACCGGCAGCGGATTGAAAAACAGAAGCGGCCGGATTGCCGGCCGATAACTTCACACCCTGCCATACCACACCCAATGCCGCAAGGAATAATATATACCGCATCAATGAAGTAATGAGGATACCGCTCACTGAACTTTTAGTAACCTCTCCCAACTGTTCTTTTCCATGAATGCCCGCATCCAGTAAGCGATGCGCTCCT
>CALRQQ020000382.1:0-4022 GCA_943370345.1 Chitinophaga pinensis | reverse complement strand
GGCCATGACCGGAAAAACTTCTTTTGCCTTCTTCTCATTATAATCCGGTTTACGTAAGCGAAGGGTGGCAACGAAATTCTGCAGGGGATTGATGGCCAGGTAAGACGTGAAACTATTATTGAAACGGAAACTGTCGGCCCGGCTCAGTGGCGGCCAGCTGAAAGAACCATAGGTAAACAGGAGAAGTAAGAGACTGCTGAAAATAAAAAATTTCCGGCGGTGCGGGATCCCTTTTCCACCGGTACGGTTGATCACCTGCCAGTGACTCCGGTGATACATCCATCGGAAAAAAAGTACGGCCACCACAAGACCCAGCAACATCCAGATCAGCGGATAGGTCTGCCAGATCATTTTTACCGATATCGTGAAGTCTTCAGCAAAATTCATGGCCCCGGCATCCAGCGGAGTCCGGTTATAGGAAAAGCTGCCAAAGCCTGCCGCAAAAAAGAAAAAGACAATGAACGTGATGATCGCCAGGTACCAGGTCCACCATTTTTTATTCTTTGAAGAAAAGAAAGGAGATAACCGGGGCCAGCTGCTGAGCAAAACCACGGGCAGGAGGATCACGGAGATCCAGCGCAGGTCATACCGCAGCCCCATGCCGAAGGCCGGGAAAGCCGCAGAATACCCAAAGCCTTGCGGCCGGAAGGCAAAGAAGGTCGCCAGCCTGAATAATGTAAAGATGAGCAGGAAAATCCCAAACAGGTTCGCCACCCATAAAAGGGTTTTCGGTATCCGGTATCTGGCAAGCATGTGTGGGTTGATTAAATATATTGGTGCAGTGCAAAGAAAATACTAAATCGGCTTATCTCCATACCCCTTATCACTTATTTGGTCATCCAAACAGTGCATATACCCGCAAATCCTACATTTGCAGGGATGATACTGCCTGCGATCAACCTGCTGAATAAACTGGTGCAATGGGATCAATGGTTGTTTGTAAAGATAAACAGCCAGTGGACCAACCCGGTCTTCGACACGCTCCTCCCACTCTGGAGAACGGCCGAATTCTGGGCACCACTGTATCTGTTCTTATTGCTTTTTACCCTCGTTAATTATAAAGCAAAAGGGGCCTGGTGGATCTTGTTTTTCCTCTGCACTTTTGTGGCCTGCGACCTGACAGGTACCCACGCATTCAAGAAAGTATTTGAACGGGTTCGCCCCTGTAATGACCCGGATTTCTATATGCAGGTACGTCTCCTGCTGGATCATTGCGGGTCTGGTTTCAGTTTTGTCTCCAACCATGCCACCAATCATTTTGGCATGGGCATTTTCAGTTTTATCACCCTGCGGCATGTAGCAGGCAAATGGGCATGGCTGGGTCCGGCCTGGGCCTTTTCAGTCGCGTATGCGCAGGTATATGTGGGCGTGCATTATCCGCTGGATGTACTGGCCGGAGCTGCCCTGGGCACCCTGTTCGGTATCAGCTTTGGCAGCCTTTTCAATAAGCGCTACGGATTTGCTATCTTCGCCCATTAACCAACGGTTTCCGTTTAATGGATATATTCATACTCAGCTTCCTGATCCTGCTTAACGGCCTTTTTTCCATGTCGGAAATTTCCCTGGTATCGGCCCGGAAAGCAAGGCTGGAACATCTGGCAGAGAAAGGAGATAAAAAAGCGATCCTTGCACTCGCCCTTTCCAATCACCCTGAACTTTTCTTGTCGGCCGTACAGATCGGCATTACATTGATCTCGATCATTACGGGTGTGTACTCCGGTGAACGATTTGGCAAAGACCTGCAACCTTATGTGGAGCAGGTTGCACTGTTCAAACCCTATGCAGAAACGATCTCTACTACCGTCATCGTAATTCTGGTCACTTATTTATCCATTGTATTTGGTGAACTGATCCCCAAAAGGATCGGCCTGCTGCGCTCTGAGAAAATCGCGATGATGGTGGCCGGACCAATGAAGACCTTCGCCCGGATCACCCACCCCTTTGTATGGTTGCTGAATAAAACCAGTAATATCTTTTTCAGCATTTTCAATATCAAGCGTTCTAAGGATGATGCTGTAACAGAAGAAGAGATCAAAACCCTGATCACCGAAGGCACGGAAGCCGGCACTATTGATGAAGCCGAACAGGAGATCATCGAACGGGTCTTTCACCTGGGCGACCGGAATATCACGTCCCTGATGACCCACCGGAGTGATATTGTATGGTTCAATCTGGATGACAACGAAGACAAGATCAAGGAAAAGATCCTGCAGGAACCCCATTCTGCCTACCCGATCTGTGATGGCGAAATTGATAATATCAAAGGAGTGGTATCCATAAAAGATCTGTATATCAGTCCGGACAATACTTTATTCAAGGAGATCATGCAGCCGGCCCTGTTCATCCCGGAAAATAATTCCCCCTACCAGGTACTGGAAAAATTCAAGGAATCAAAGATCCATTCCGCCTTTATCGTGGATGAATATGGGAGTATCCTTGGGCTGCTCACGCTGAATGATATCCTGGAAGCGATCGTAGGTGATATCCCCCAGCACAATGTCCCGGATTACGAGATCGTGGAAAGAGAAGATGGCAGTTTTATTGTGGATGGTCAGATCCCCTTCTATGATTTTCTGACCCGTTTTGAAAAAACAGAATGGATGAATGAGGGCGAACATGATTTTGATACCCTGGCCGGCTTTGTATTACACGAGCTCGAACGTATTCCCAAAACTGGCGATAAACTCGGATGGAAAGGATTCTCCCTTGAGATCATTGATATGGACGGACACCGTATCGACAAAGTGCTGGTGACGCTGAGTAAGGAATTAAGAGAGGACATGGAAGAATAAGGAAACGCACTCAGCGGATGTTTGCCCCGTTGACTAATTTGTAAAGACGATCTCAGCCTCTGTATCCGGAAAATTCAGTTTCGTACTCTTCCGGTTTCCGTTCACGATCACATGCATGATATTCACCTGGTCCTGAAACTGGTCATACATCATATTCGTGGAGATACTGATCTTATTGAGCACCGGCACATTCTCCACTTCAATATATCCATAGGCCGCTTCCTTATCATTTTCAAAGCCGAGATATTGAAAACTGACGGGTTTGCCGTTCGCTGAAATGACCAGGTGACTGAAGATATACTTTTTGACCAGGCTGTCCATAGCAGCCTTATTGACGGGATTGATCAGGTCCACTTTGGCCTTGTAGTTTTTGGCGAGGATCTTTTCAAAATCATCCGTAAAGATCTTACAACTGATCTCCAGTGTCTTATCGGTTGCATTGTGGTTGACCTCGATCACACT
Organism: Chitinophaga pinensis; assembly: GCA_943370345.1. Taxonomy (GTDB): domain Bacteria; phylum Bacteroidota; class Bacteroidia; order Chitinophagales; family Chitinophagaceae; genus JJ008. The sequence continues at coordinate 768 of CALRQQ020000382.1, read as the reverse complement.
CACATGGAAGGGGTGCGGGGCTGGTTTTCCGGCCAGCAGCAGGCAAACCAGTGGTAAAAAGAGCCATTTATAGACGGATGATGCCATTGACACTAATATTTTTCAGGATTAATCAACTTGGGCTTATTTTGTCGTCCCGGAACTGAGACGGTAAAAATAACGGATTGGTTCGATGCACAAACCTAAAAAAGGATGAGCGATTTTACATTTTATTTCCGACTGGGGTGGGAGCATATCATGAGCTGGGATGCCCTGGACCATCTCTTATTCATTGCGGCACTGGCGGCCATTTACCTGCTCAAAGACTGGAAACAGGTGCTCATTCTCGTAACCGCTTTTACCATCGGTCATTCCCTGACCCTGGCCCTGAGTGTGCTGGATGTCTTTCGCTTTCCTGCCGATTGGGTGGAATTCCTGATCCCCTGCACGATTGTGATCACTGCGATCAGCAACCTGTTCCAAAAACAATTCACTGCAAAATCCATCCGCATCAATTATTTTCTGGCCCTGTTCTTCGGCCTGATCCATGGGATGGGCTTTGCCAATACCATCCGGTTCATGCTGGCAAAGGACCAAAGCATGGGCTGGGGACTTTTCGGCTTTAATGTCGGACTGGAAGCCGGTCAGATCGTGGTGGTCACCACCCTCCTTCTGGTCACCCAGGCCCTGATCACCGGCTGTAAGATCAACCGCCGGGAGTGGGTGATCTTTTTGTCGGGTGCCATTTTCAGTCTCGCCCTGCAAATCACACTAACACGTTTACCTTTT
>CALRQQ020000381.1:0-4030 GCA_943370345.1 Chitinophaga pinensis | reverse complement strand
ACCCATAGTTCAATGCCCGTTCAGCACTGATGGCCCCTGTACCCATGGTGCGTTCCATAAAAATTCGGTTACGCTGGAACAGGTTCTCAAACTCTTTCAGCACCACCGGGTATTCCCGGAGGAATTTCTCGAGTTTCTGGAAGGCGATATCGTTGAAGTTGCGTTCAAACCCGCCGATACGACCGATATTGGTGGTTAGACGGGCGCCACATACTTCTTCATAAATTTCATAAATGAGTTCGCGGTACTGCATCACATACAGGAACCCGGTATAGGCACCGGCATCCACTCCTACAATGGAGTTACAGATCAGGTGATCGGAGATACGGGCCAGTTCCATGATGATCACCCGCAGGTAATCCACGCGTTTGGGTGTTTTCACGCCGAGCAGCTTCTCACAGGTGAGGTGCCAGCCCATATTATTCAGGGGAGAAGAGCAATAGTTCAACCGGTCGGTCAGCGTGGTGATCTGTGCCAACGGGCGGCGTTCGGCCAGCTTCTCAAAAGCCCGGTGAATGTACCCGATGGTTTGTTCAGTCGATACGATCCGTTCTCCATCCAGTTCCAGGATATTCTGCATCACCCCGTGTGTGGCCGGGTGTGTAGGACCCAGGTTCAGCGTGGTGGTGGTCTTCTCGATCGACCCTTCCGGTAATTTGATATGATGTTCTGACATTGCTTAATTGTGTCTGTTATTCAATCTTTCGAGCTGCTTTTTTTTATTCTTCAAAATTCAAACAACCACTGATCTTTCAATCGCTCCCCAATTGGCACTTTGATCAATTGACAATTATCCTCTTCCAAACATTTCATCATCCTTGTCAATCCTTGTCTGGTCTTCCAGCGGGAATTCTTTCCGCAGGGGGAAATAGTCCATTTCGTCCACATTCAGGATCCGCTTCAGGTTCGGGTGGCCCACAAAATTCACCCCGAGGAAATCATAGGTTTCCCGCTCCATCCAGTTGGCGGCGGAGAACAACCCGGTGGCCGTATATACATCGGGCTTTGTACTATCAGTGAATACTTTAAAACGGAGTCGGATATTGTCTGCCAGATTGTGCAGGTGGTATACCACGGCCAGTTCGCGTCCGGACTGATCCGGATAATGCACCCCGGTCAGATCTGTCAGGAACCTGAACTTCAGTTGCTCATCATCGTAAAGAAAATTCAGCACTTTAAGGTTGAGTTCTTTTGGTGCTTCAAAACAAAGCATGCCGTAGGACTCTTCGAAAGCAGAAACCTGCTCCCCGAATTTTTCCGTCAGCCGTTGTTTGATTATTTCGTTGTTCATTGACATGTGTCACTTATTTGGATCCCTGATTACTGTATACCGTAACTCTCCAGGAGTGCTTTGTACTGATCACCGTTTCTTCTGCGCAGGCTTTCCTTACCGATCAGGTCCTGTATCCGGAGGACCCCATCGATAATAGCTTCCGGGCGGGGCGGGCAACCCGGTACATATACATCCACGGGTACCACCTGATCAATGCCCTGGAGTACGCTGTAGGTATCAAAAATACCGCCGCTGCTGGCGCAGGCACCTACGGCGATCACCCAGCGGGGTTCAGCCATTTGCAGGTATACCTGTTTCACCACCGGGCCCATTTTTTTAGCAATGGTACCCATCACCATCAGGAGATCACATTGACGGGGAGAAAAGCCAACCCGTTCTGCCCCGAAACGCCCGAGGTCATAATGAGAACCCATGGTGGCCATGAATTCGATTCCGCAACAGGAAGTAGCAAAAGGAAGGGGCCAGATGGAGTTCTTACGGGCCAGGCCAATAACATCATTCAACTTGGTGGCAAAAAAGCCTTCACCCTGATGCCCATCGGGAAGTTTGGCAATACTGATATCCGCTTCCAGCGGCTTATGAATTAAATTGTATGATACAGGACGAGCCATAGTTTCTTATTTGACTATTCAAAAATTTGTTCTGCCGGTTTTTACCTTTTTAACAACAACGTTTTGCTGATTAGGTTTCATTGGCAGACAGGCACCTTGGCAGATTTTCGAATTAATCCTCCCACTTCAGGGCACCTTTCTTGATTATATATATGAACCCGCAAAGGAAAAATCCGACGAACATGGTCACTGCCCAAAAACCGGCCCACCCCAGATCTTTAAAATTGACCGCATACGGATAGAAGAAGATCACCTCCACATCGAACAGTACGAACAGGATCGCTGTGAGGAAATACTTGATCGCCATAGGCTGGCGGGCATCCCCGTGCGACTCGATTCCACTGGTGAAATTCTGCAGTTTATCTGAAGTGATACGTTTAGGACCCAACCAGTGAGTCAAGGCCATTAGGAAGGCTACTAATCCTACGGCAAACGCGATTTGAAGGGCTACCGGCAGATAACTCACTGCATTTGCATTAGTTGGACCGGTTTGAAGCAGGTAAATCATATACTTTTTTACTCCGCCGCAAAAATAAGGCGGCTACCTGAATTTACCTGAATTAAAAATCAGGCCGGACCCTGATTTAAAAGAAAAGCCCCCCGCAAATGCAGGGGGACTTTTTTAAAGAAGAAAACCGAGTTTATCGTTATACAACGGTTGATTGAGTTATTTTTCCGGCAGACGGGGTCTTGGCCACAGCTTTAGGAGCGGGAGCCGGATTGCCCCTTGCAGGCTGGTTGCCAGAGGGTCGGGTACCAGGTGCCTGGGATTTCATCATAATGTCCAGGTTCTTACGGATCGCTTCATTGGTCGGATCCAGATTCAGCATCCGCTGGAGATATTCGATCGCTTTTTCCTTGTTCTTGGCAATGTTGGCGTGGTACTGAGCCAGGTAACCGGCTACACCGAGGATCGTATTCTTATTTTTCACCGTATCCTTTTCCAGGATTACCAGGTATTTTTCCGCCCAGGGAACGGCAGCCCCTTTTTCCATGGTACTGTCGATGGCCCGATGGATATTATATTCCATCATATAACCATAGGATTCCTCAGGGAATTTTACCACATAAAGATCAAAAACACTATCCGCACGTGTGTAGTTCTTGGCCTGATAGAAAGCGAAACCGGCATCAAAAAAGTCCCGCTGACTGGGAGTCTCTTTGATCCTGATCAGCTGAAGACGGAGGTCGCCCTCACGCTCCCTGTTGGCACTATCGCCTTTCGCCTTGAATTTATCCGCCCCTTTCTTCAGGAAATCCACTTTCAGCGAGAGGGTGGTATCAAGTTGTGCTCCCTGCATATAGGTATTGTACACTTCGTCAATGGTGCCTCCGGTTTTGTCCAGGATATCTGCCCGCAGCTGATAGTCGTACAATAACAGGTCATCCGGATTTTTCTTGCCGAAGAAATTATCACTGTACATTTTCGCATCCGCAAACTCATTATTGGTAAAATGAGCGTCGGCCAGGAGCCGGTACACTTTAGGTTTGGTACTCTCCCCCAGCGCTTTCACTACTGCTTCGGCACGGGTGGTTGCACAGTTGTAATCTTTATTGGCCCAGCAGAGCATGGCATACAGGTATTCATCCTGGATGTCCTTCTCGGGCATTTTTGAATCGATGTATTTTTTTAATTGTGTTTCCGCAGCTGCATAATCCAGTCGTACGAAATAATAGTAGAAAAGCTCATAATAAGCGGCTGTGAATTTATCATCATTCTTCGTCGCATCAGTCAGGTATTGGAAAACCAGTTCCCAGTTTTTCTGAGATTCGAAAAGTTTGGCCAGGCGCAGATTGGCCAGGGGGAAATTCGGGTTGAACTCCAGGGCTTTCTTGTAATAACGGAAAGCTTCTCCGCCACCTTCACCGGGACGGGCTTTACGAAGGGCGTTACCCAGCCATACAGCCGTTTCAGGATTCTTTTCATTCTTATTATCGATCGCTTCTTTCAGCTTGGGGATCACATACTCATAATCTCCGGACTTTGCATCCGTGTTGGCCAGGGCCACTGCATTGAGAATTTCAATATTATCCCCTTTCTTGGTACGGGTCATGGTCAGGGCTGTCTCAAATTTCTGACGGGCATCATTGGACTTATTTTCCAGAAGATCCACATGGCCCAGTC
>CALRQQ020000380.1:0-4043 GCA_943370345.1 Chitinophaga pinensis | reverse complement strand
TAATAAACCAAATGGACCTACACGGTTAGGGCCGAGGCGGATCTGCATCCAGGCGGCCACCCTTCTTTCCATCAGGACCAGTACCAGTCCGAGACCGGCAAATAATCCAATGACGGCCACTCCGGCAAGTACCATTTCGATGACCAGGGTCCAGGTAGGATTGAACGTTTGGCTCAACCACTCATGGATTTCATTGGCGATATGTGCGAGACTCCACATGCTGCATTGTTCAGGTTAGTATGATAGACCGGTGCAACTGTTTAGCAGTCGCCGGTACTTTATTTTCATTTTGACCGGACAGTGACAATTCCGTTTTCAACCGCAGAAAGCCTGTTTACATTTGTAAGACAGCTATTATCGGTCGATATCGGGGATCACCAGGTCCAATGTTCCCATCATGGCCACCAGGTCACCGATCTTGCTGCCGCGGGCGATATGATCCAGCACAGAGAGATTGGAAAAACCAGGTGAACGGAATTTGATCCGGTAAGGAGTGGTGCCGCCTTCACTTACTATATATACTCCGAGTTCGCCACGGGCGGTTTCCACTTTAGTATAAAATTCACCCTTGGGCAGTTTCAGCACCGCCTTGGTCTTGGCCTGAAAATCACCTTCGGGAATATTATCGATCAGTTGTTCAATAATGCGGATGGATTGCTGCATTTCACGTATACGCACCATATAACGGGCAAATGAATCGCCACCCGTTTCCAGCACTTCGTCAAATTCCAGTTTATCATAAATGCCGTAGGGATATACCTTACGGATATCCGAAGAAACCCCACTTCCTCTTGCCGTCGGGCCACTGCATCCATAGGATATGGCATCTTTGGCACTGAGCATACCGACACCTTTCATCCGGTTCTGGAAAATGATATTGCCGGTTACCAGTTCATCGTATTCGTGAATTTTACTTTTGTAGAGCTTCAGGAATTCTTTCACTTTCCGCTGAAAATCAGGATGGAGATCCTGCATCACCCCACCAGGCACATTGTAGTTCATCGTCAGCCGGGCACCACAGGTTTCTTCCATGATTTCATTGATACTCTCTCTCTCACGGAAGGCATGAAAGAAAGGCGTAAAAGCACCCAGGTCCATGGCCATCGCACCCCACCAGAGTTCATGCGAAGCGATGCGGGTGAGTTCATCCATTAGTACCCTGATCACCTTAGCCCGTTCCGGTACTTCAATCTGCATGCCTTTTTCCACGCAAAGCGCACAGGCGTGGTTATTAATATGGGAGGAGAGATAATCCATACGGCTGGTGACATAAATGAACTGCCGGTAGGTCAGGCTCTCGCACATTTTTTCAATCGAACGATGGATATATCCCAGGTGAGGTTCCACTTTCATGATGGTTTCCCCGCTCAGGGTGATCACCAGGTGAAGTACCCCATGTGTGGCCGGGTGTTGCGGACCCACATTGATGGTGAATTCGCCAGTCTCCCCGACAATGCCGGGGCTGGTTTCTTTTATTATTTGGGTTTCCCTGTACATGCTGTTCTTTCTGTTTTGTCTTAAAGACGAATCATATTAATCGGGTCCTCAAAATCTTTTCGTAACGGGTTCTTTCCTTCCCATCCGTCCGGTAATATCAGTAATCGCAGATCAGGATGATTCAGGAAATTCACCCCAAACATTTCGTATACTTCTCTTTCATGAAACTCCGCGGTACGCCAGCATTTACATACACTGACCACTTCCGTTTTGTTCCGGTCCAGTTTCACCTTCACCACTATATTATGCCGGAAACTGGTGGAATGAAGATGATAGACCATGGTCAGATGGGTCTTCCAGTCAATGCAGGTGAGGCAGAACATATAATCGAGTGCCAGGTGACTATCCTGGCAAAGGGCACCCGCAAGTGTGGGCCATTCGGCAGCTGTCACTTCCACATTCAGCCATTCGCCGCTTTCATCAAAGCTGGCTGCAGGAAGCATTTCAGTGATCCGGAATTTCAGCAGTTCTTTGGACATAATTAATCTTTGTCTGTTCTGATCTGTTCACGGGTCAGTCCCGCTTTAATTTTATTCTGCAGCGAGATCAATGCATGCAGCAGGGCTTCGGGTCTGGGAGGACAGCCGGCCACATACACATCCACAGGTATGATATGGTCAGCGCCTTTTACAACGGAATAGGTATTATAAAAGAATGGCCCGCCGCTGATCGCGCAGGCCCCCATGGCGATCACATATTTGGGATCGGCCATCTGGTCGTATAATCTTTTGAGTACCGGTGCCATTTTATTCACGATCGTACCGGCAATGATGATCACATCGGCCTGGCGGGGTGTGGCACGGGCCACTTCAAATCCAAATCGGGAAAAATCGTATTTGGCACCGGCGACAGCCATGTACTCAATGCCACAACAACTGGTGGCAAAGGTCAGCGGCCACAGGGAATTGGACCGGGCCCAGTTGATGATATCATCCAGCTTGCTGAGGACGATGCCACCTCCCGGGGTTTCATGTATCTGTCCGGGGAAATCGTTGGCTGTATTTTGTTTCACTGACATCTTTATATTATTATACTACACCCATTTCAGGGCGCCTTTTTTATGGGCATATAAAAATCCGGTAAACAGGATGAAAAAGAAGATCACGATCTCTACCAGGGCCACCCATCCCATATTCTTGGCCACTACGGCCCAGGGATACAGAAACACCAGTTCCACATCAAAGATCAGGAAGATCAGGGCAAACAGGTAATAGCCCACATTCAGCTGGATCCAGGTCTTGCCCTTGGTGGGAATACCACACTCATACGGCTCACCTTTCTGTTTATTGGTAGTAGCTTTTAGTACAAAAGTAGATAGCATGATCGCAATGCCGGAGAAGGCAATGGCGGCAATAATCAGAACTATAAGCGAGGATGCGCCCATACGCAGATTGATTTCCACGAATATAGTAACAATGCGCTAAATGCGGTACATGACACATATCACCGCAAAACTTGTTCTTTATCAGTAAAATTTTTACCTCGGAGGCAGGGGCTACCCGTACAATTCCTGGTGGATGGATTTTTTGTCGTATCCCATTTCCTGGATAGCCTCTTTGGCATCATCGATCATTTGTTTCCATCCGCAAAGGAAGAAATAGGCCTCCTGACGTTCAGCGCAGAGGGGGCGGTATACATCATGTACATAGCCGTTGTGTTGATCCCAATGTTCCCGGGAAAGAACAGGGTGATAATGGAAACCTGGCATCCGGATCTCCAGTTCCGTCAGTTCATCATAGTATAAAAGATCCGCTTTGTTCCGGCAACCAAAAACCATGTGGATGTTTTTATGGGGCAGCTGGTGCAGGTCGATGTACCTGACCATGCTCCTGAAGGGGGCAATTCCGGTACCTGTGCAGATCAGAAAAAGATCTTTTTCAAGCGTGGAGGGCAGGCAAAAAACACCTTGCGGACCCCGGAGTGTAAGCTCACTGCCTACTTTTATCTGTTCAAATAAATAGGTGGTTCCGGCTCCGCCAACCGCATGCTCGATCAGTAACTCAAATACATTGGACCCATCGGGCCAGGAAGAAATTGAATAACTCCGCCACCTTTTGTTGGGCTTTTCATCTATGGGCAGATCAAGCGTGACGAACTGCCCTGGCTTAAAGTCAAATCGTTCCAACTCAGGAACCTGTACCCAGAAACGTCGGGTATTATGGGTGTGGTCATCAATTTTTATAACAATGCCTTTTTGCCAGGGTAACAGGGCCATGCTTGTTTATTTTAGTAAAGGTAAAACCAATGAGCCGTTAATATGTTCTGAATCAGGGAAATTATCCCGCTTTACCCTGATTGAGTTATCTTTGTATCGTACATGCGTGTCCAGGAATTGTTGCAAAAGTATCACCAGACCCCCCGCCTTTTTCAACTGGCGGACAGGCTATCCTATGCCCGGCCTGAAAAAATTTACCTGGAAAATGTCAGAGGGAGTGCTTCCCAGTTCATTGTCGCAGCAGCTTTCACACATCCTTCCCTGGCACAAATGAATCACCTGGTGATCCTGAACGACGGGGAAGAAGCCGCTTATTTTCATAATACACTGG
>CALRQQ020000379.1:0-4050 GCA_943370345.1 Chitinophaga pinensis | reverse complement strand
CATCGCTTTTACACGACCGTAATGCTGACCAGATACGATCAGATCGCCCTGACGTAAGGTTCCGTTCTGTACGAGGATAGTAGCCACATACCCACGACCCTTATCCAGCGAAGCTTCAATGATGGTACCGGAACCTTCCCTTTCAGGATTGGCTTTCAGATCCAGCACTTCTGCTTCGAGCAATACTTTTTCCAGCAGCATATCCACGTTCAGACCCTGTTTGGCTGAGAGTTCCTGATTCTGGAACTTACCACCCCAGGCTTCTACCAGGATATTCATCTGCGATAACTGCTCGTATATTTTCTGTGGATTGGCTCCGTCTTTATCAATTTTGTTCACCGCAAAAATCATCGGTACACCGGCAGCCTGTGCGTGGCTGATGGCTTCCTTGGTCTGTGGCATCACCGCATCGTCTGCCGCCACCACAATGATCGCGATATCGGTTACTTTGGCACCACGGGCACGCATGGCGGTAAACGCTTCGTGACCCGGTGTATCCAGGAAAGTGATCGCTTTTCCGTTAGGCAGTGTTACCTCGTAGGCACCGATGTGCTGGGTAATACCTCCGGCCTCACCGGCTACCACATTGGCACTACGAATATAGTCTAGCAAAGAAGTTTTACCATGATCCACGTGACCCATGATGGTTACGATCGGTGGTCGGGGAACCAGATCCTCCGTATCATCTTCATAATCATCATCTTCCAGTTCATCGGCATCTTCCAGACCAATAAATTCCACTTCAAAACCAAATTCGCTCGCTACCAGTTCAATGACTTCCGCATCCAGGCGCTGGTTAATGGATACCATGATACCGAGGTTCATACACTTACCGATTACATCGGCAAAGCTTACGTCCATCAGGTTGGCCAATTCACTTACGGTCACAAATTCAGTTACCTGCAGCCTGTTATCGATCGACTCTTCGCCCATCGATTCAGCAGCTTCATCGCGTTTGGCGCGACGGTATTTGGCTTTCAGGCTCTTACCCCTTCCACCCGTACCGGCCAGTTTGGCCTGGGTTTCGCGGATCTTTTCCTGAATGGCTTTCTGATCGATTTCTTTGTCCTCCCTGCGAACGGCTGGTCCCCGGCTGCCGCCACGGTTACCACCCTGTGCACCGCCACGGTTAAATCCACCACCCTGGCCGCGGTTATCGCGACCGCCGGTGTTGTTGTTGGCCGGTACGATGGGACGGTTAGGTCCGGTAGGACGTCCATTGGCATCGCGCGGAATAGCGCCTGGCTGTGCCGGTTGACCCGGTGTGCCGGCTTTATCAACCGGAATACGTTTGCGTTTACGTTTTTCGTCTCTGCCCATGGGCTTAGGACGGGTATCGCTGTTTACAGGTAAGTCGATTTTTCCCAGGATCTTGGGACCTTCCAGTTTCTCGGCCCTGATATTGGTGATAGTAGGACCGGTTGGCTCCTCGGGAGCCACAGGTGCAGGCGCAGGGGCCGGTGTAGCGGCAACGGGCTCAGCAACGGGTGCGGCTTCTTCTTTCTTTTTCGCTTTGGGCGCTTCCTCAACGGCAGGTGCTTCTTCTTTCTCTTCCTTCTTCTTAGCGGTCTTTTTCGGACGGGTAGAAGAATCTATGGCAGACAGGTCGATCTTGGTAACTACTTTGGTGCCTTCCAGTTCGGGGGCATCTATTTTAACTACTTCGGCTTCTGCTGCAGGAGCTGGCGGAGGCGCTGGGGCGGCGGGCTTTTCAGCTACCGGCTCCGGCTTGGGCGCTTCTACCACCGGCTCTACCAGTTTGGGTTCTTCTTTCGCAGGCTTCTTCTCTTCTTTCCTGAATGTGATCTCTTCCTCGTCTTTTTTCTTCTTGGCCTCTCCCTGTGCACCTTTGGGTATCTCTACCTGATCGGCTTTGTTCTTCGCTACTTTATCGCTCTGGAACTCTGCCTGCAGTGCATAGTACTGGTCTTCCTGCAGCTTCGCGGTAGGCTTCAGGTCATCGCGGTTAAATCCTTTCTTCACCAAAAATTCGACCAGGGTATCCTGGCCAATGTTGAATTCTTTGGCGGCTGCTAACAGTCTCGGTAATTTCAGTTCTGACATTCAGTTGTTTTTAGTCCATATTTTATTGCTGTTCCATGGCTATGGACTATGGTCCACGGACAGTTTTCTGATTATTCTAGTAGCCTACTCTTCGACAAAGATAAGTGCTTATAAGCTGCTTATTCCTCTCTGTCAAACTCTTCCTGCAGGATCCTTCTTACTTCGTCGATGGTTTCTTTCTCCAGATCGGTCCTTCTTTCCAGTTCTTCGGCGGTCAGTTTCAGGATACTGCGGGCGGTATCGCAACCGATCCGCTTGAATTCCTCGATCACCCATGGCTCGATCTCATCTGCAAATTCATCCAGGTCGATATCGAATTCATCCACCACTTCCTCATCTTCGCGGTACACATCAATTTCGTAGCCGGTGAGTTCACAGGCCAGTTTGATATTTACCCCGCGGCGGCCGATGGCCAGGGAAACCTGGTCGGCTTTGAGGTATACTTCAGCGTGTTTTTTCTCATTGTCCAACTCCATATAACTGATCTTGGCAGGCGTTAATGAACGCTGGATCAGCAACTGGATATTGGTGGTAAAGTTGATCACGTCTATGTTCTCGTTCTTCAGTTCGCGTACAATACCATGGATCCGGCTTCCTTTCATACCCACGCAGGCACCCACGGGGTCGATACGGTCGTCGTAAGACTCCACAGCCACTTTGGCCCTTTCTCCCGGATCGCGAACGATCTTTTTAATGGCGATAAGACCGTCGAAGATCTCAGGCACTTCAATTTCGAGCAGTTTGGCGAGGAACAGCGGACTGGTTCTTGACAGGATGATCACCGGTGAATTGTTCTTCAGGTCAACCCGGGCCACTACGGCACGGATATTCTCGCCTTTCTTGAAATAATCCTGCGGGATCTGCTCAGATTTAGGCAGGATCAGCTCATTGCCTTCCTCATCCAGCAACAGCACTTCTTTTTTCCAAACCTGGTATACTTCCGCGCTGATGATATCACCGATACGGTCGCCATATTTCTTAATGAGCACATTCTTTTTCAGATCGCTGATACGGCTGGCCAGGGTTTGTTTGGCAGCCAGGATGGCGCGGCGTCCGAAATCGAGGATGTCTACTTCTTCGTATAATTCTTCGCCTACTTCAAAGTCGGGTTCAATTTTCACGGCCTGTGTGTACGCTACTTCGGCCAATGGATCCATCACTTCCCCATCTTCTACAATGGTACGGCGACGGATGATTTCCAGGTCACCTTTCTCGGCGTTTACGATCACATCAAAATTATCATCGCTGCCGAATTTTTTGCGGAGCAGGGTTTTGAACACATCTTCTACCACTTTCATCATCGTAGGACGATCGATATTCTCTGCGTCTTTGAACTCCTGGAACGCCTCAATCAGGTTGATACTGGCCATAATTCAATTTTTAAGTACGGGCCGTTTCGCTGAGCGGAACGGGTTTAGAATTTTATTTGAACAATTGTTGATTGTATGTTACTGAACGGCACCACCAGTTGCTGGGTGACCGCTTTTTTGCCTTTGCCTTCTGTGTGTTCGATGATCAGATCGGCTTCGGCCACAGAGAGCAGTTTACCTGCTTTTACCGTGCCATCCGTGAAACTGATCTCTACCTCGCGACCGATATTTTTGGTGTACTGGCGGTGCATTTTCAGCGGCTCATCAATACCCGGCGAGGATACTTCGAGCGAAAATTCGCCTTCGGGATACATCCCTGCTTCTTCGATCAGTTTGTAAAGGGCCCGGTTAAACCGCACACATTTTTCGATGGTAATGCCGTTATCGCCATCAATAAACACTTTGATATTGTTGGTGGGTTTGATACGCACAGATACCAGGAAATACTCAGGCTCCTCTGCCAGCACGCCGGTAAGCATGTGTTCGATAGCCGCTAATGCCGTTTCGTTTGCCATATTAAAAAAGGAGAAGGGAACGGTAGCCGTTCCCTTCTGTTGATTCTTTGATAGTGCAAATGTAGGGAAAATGGGGATAAGAGGGAAAAAATCTTTCCTCA
>CALRQQ020000378.1:0-4051 GCA_943370345.1 Chitinophaga pinensis | reverse complement strand
GATTTCCCTGCCTCTGTGTTGAAAAAAGAATTTGATTAGTAGATTATTTTTCAACACAGAGGCCGGAGAAATAGAGGCGCACAGCGGGGGTTATTTCTTTTTGGTTTTCTTGGTTTCAGGAACGGGCCAGGTCGCATATTTGAATACCGGGAACTCCACTGATTTCGTGTTCACGCCCTGCTGCTCGAGATAAGTATCAAAGAAGTTCCAGTTCAAAAAACCATCGTCAGACTGCGGTTCCAGCATATAAAAGATCAGGTTGGTGAGGGGCTGGGCCATATCTATTTTAAAATCTCCTTTTTGTACTTTTTTGGTAACCGTTTCAAAATGCCCTTCGGCAGATGCCATATTATGCCCTTCGAATTTCCGCTGGGCTTTTGTAAATTTCTCTACCACAAAAACCGTTGCTTCAATCGTTTGGTCTTTTTCTATCTTCTCGAGTTTTACGCCATGTTTGATCAGGTGTTCTGCTATGGCTGACTGTGCAGCCGGTATAATATATCCTCGTGGGACAGTGCTTTGTACCGTGTCTTTGAACGCACCATAATAATTCACATCATCATACGTAACTATATTGCCGTTTTTGATCCAGCTTTTGCTGCCATCGGCTTTAGTGAAAGAACTGTATTGGTAAGATCTGAAACCATTCAGTTGCTGGGCAGTAGGCACCATTTTAAAACGGACGCCTTTGGTGGCTTTACCTGCATTTTCCACTACGTTCCTGATGGCAGCGGCTTCCGCTTCCTGGTTAATACGGGCGATCTCTTTACCATGCTGGTTGAAATGCATCAGGATCTCGTTTACAAACGTGTAAGTGCTGTAAATACGCTGATAAAAACGTTCATGCGCAAATGACTCACTCAGTATGGCCATGCGGTTGCGCAGTCCCAACTGGTTAATGATATAACGGGGATGATGGTTATAGGTATAAAAGTTTTTCACCGGCCATCCTTCCCGCACATTGAAATCGCCGAAGGGACCAAAGAACAAACCATTTTTCTCTTTCACATTTCTGGTGATGGTGGGCAGCATTACCTCATTGGTATACCGGTAAGTGGCGGGCTCGCCTGCGTACAGGTAACTGGGCGCCCAGGTAAGCGAATACCCATGCCAAGTGCCATTGGTGGTATGCAGATCAACAGTTACCTGCGGATCCCAGGCGGTGATCACGTTCCGGATCAGCGCTTCTGTTTCGGGTGTTTCCATTTTAATCCCGTCGCGGTTCAGGTCCAGCCCCTGGCCGTTTTCGCGGATGCCGGTTTCCAGCGGACTGTTTTCCTGGCTCGGCCGCAGGCCCGGTGCCATCTTATCATTGCCATCTGTATTATAGATGGGGAGGAAGAGGATCACCTGGTTATCGAGTAAGTTTTTTTTGTTGCCCAGCAGGATATCGCGTAACAGCATCAGTATCGCTTCTTTGCCATCTACTTCTCCGCCATGAATATTTCCCTGTATATAGATCACCGGTTTGCCGGAAGCTTTGGCCTGTTCAGGGGTGCTGATGGCAGGACGGGAGAGAATGAGCAGCGGAATATCCTTGCCCAATGTGCTTTTACCGATACTCGTTACCTGTATATCCTGGCTTTTGTTTTTGATGGTATTGATGAAATTCATCACATCGCCATAGGAAGATGTTTTTTCAAAATTAGAACGTTCGGGAGTGATGATCAGATCGTCTGTCCATACCTGTTGCGCCTCCGCAGTAATAGCACTGATGGCAAGCAATAGCGTAAAAAGTCTTTTTTTCATGTACGGTTATTTTTGGTAATTCCACAAGTTGTCAGCTGGATGTATGTCTACATCATAAGCATCGCCTAATTTTATTTGAGTAATCGTTTTTTGGGTTGTAAAAATAATAGTTACATCTCTATAGTCTTTTTTCCAGCAATCCATCTTTTTAGAAATTGTTTCTTTACTACCATCAGAAAATGTTATGATTAAATGAATTGGCATGATCAATTTGCCGGGACTTGCAATGGTAATAGTATAGTTTTTTTTATTCTTTTTAACTTTGGCAATTGCCAGATCAGGAACATTCTTTTCAAAATACCAGTTTTTCCAAAACCACTTTAAATCTACTTTACTGTCGTTTTCTATGCTATTAAAAAAATCATAAGGTGTAGGATGTTTACCTGCCCATTTTGTAAGGTAATTTCGAACACATTTATCAAACAATTGTTTTCCCAGCAATTCTTTAAGATAAAGGTTGGCTAATGCAGGCTTTAAGTCTTTATTGGAGAAACGGGCTTTGCCGTATAATTGAGGAGTTGGTGTCATAATGGGCATATCTTCCGCTGATCCGGCACTATTATTTACAGCACTGATATCATAGTCAAATGATGCTGATGAATCGATCAGTGGAGCGAGATAGAATTCTGTAAAAGTTGCCCAGCCTTCATCCATAAATGAATATTTTGTTTCATTTGTTCCTACGTAAAAAGGAAGTACACTATGAAAAACTTCATGTACGGTTAATTCAAGCATTTCATTATGATCTTCGAATGGCAGCATATTGACCATCATAGGGTATTCCATAGCATCTAAGCCGTCAAAAACTGTCTGATGTGAATAGGGAAAGGGAATTTTCGGGAAATAGTTACTAATCAAATCCACGGTTTTTGCTGTATAGCCTGCTACTTTGCTGTAATTAGTATGGGCAGGATTAAATACGGCGTCTATTCTTGTACGCCGTTTATTAGTAGAGTCTACCATAACGCTGGCTGCTTGCCAGACATAATGATTGCTTAGTCCAAAAGCAAAATCCGTAATATTTAATCCTTTAAATTTCCAGGTGTTGATTTTGTTTTTTAATGTGATATTTTCATTCTTTATATCTATACTTGTAATGACATCAATTGTTTTATTTCCGTTTTCAGCGAGTTTGATTCTGTCTATGATATGAGGTTCGTATACAGCCTCAGGATTTGTAAGATCACCAGTTGCCCATACCTGAAAATTTCCGGGAACCTTGATAGAAACATTAAAATTATCATAATCATTGTAGAACTCTTCCTTGCCTAAATATTGATAATCATCCCACCCATCAATATCATCATAGACAGCGATTCGCGGAAAAAAGTAGGCAATAAAAAAGCTTCCCGGATCAACTTGTCCGGTTCTAACGAAAGAACCTTTGTTTAAAATATAATCGTACTCCATTTCAACAGTGACTTTTTTTCCCGGCAAAATTTTCACGCCATTTAAGTACATATTGGTTCCCCTGATTTTACGCTTAAATTCTGTATACTCGGTACCATCAATAGTAATGAAATCTATGTTTATACCCGTGCCTAAATCTTCAGACGCAACCGGCATGTTTCTCATTGAATTACTTTTATAGAAATTAGGAAATAATTTGACTATCAGTAATTTCAATGTATCCGGACTATTGTTTGTGTATACAATATGTACTTTTCCCTTCAGTTTTCTTGTCAAAGGATTAAAATCAACCTCTATGTTGTAATCGCTGCTATTTTGCCAATAATTTTTTCCAGGTGAACCTATTCCGTTTCTGGTGTTATTTTGATTGGCTTTTGCTACTGTCTGCAATAAAGGTAAATCCTGCGCGTGCAGGCTGACATTCAAAAGGCATAGAAATAGGAATGCGGAAAACTTTATTTTATTTTGAGACAGGTAGTATAAAGTAGGCATAATTTAAATAGCGGATTTAAAAAAATCGGGTTATCTGTTTATTTGCTAAAGGAATAAAAAGTTTCTACTGTAAGAGTAAATATGGGTACCTGTTTAAAAATGTAAATAAAAAGGGCAATGATTAAAGTGCAGATACGTTTTCAATAAGTAGCCCAGCTTAACGAAAGATGTATCAGAGAGATTTACCCGATGCCAATGGCAAATTATCAATAATAGTGTAGAGTACAAAGCCCGAAAAAAAAACGCAGTATGCAACTAGTATGGAATGCAGTAAAGTATGTAGTTAAAACCGGATGTCAATAGCTTATTGGTAATTACGAACTTTTAATGGAGTCGGCTGAAGAAATGACCAGACTGTCCGCTATAAAACTTCTATTTAATAGATTTTAAACAGGCTGGG
>CALRQQ020000377.1:0-4057 GCA_943370345.1 Chitinophaga pinensis | reverse complement strand
ATGTAAGCCGTGTGATTGATTGGGGCACAGAACAAAAGAAGTGGGACTATGTGGGTGTGGCCCAGGCTATACGTGCCTGGGGCTGGCTGACCCTGACCGACATCCATGATGATGTGATCCTGTATGAAGCCTTCAGACCCGAACAACTGGTTTTCAAATACGATCCCCAGTCTGAAGTATATGAGGAGATCAAACGCCTTTGCAAAGCTTCGCTGGAAAACCTGTCAAAAACAGGCGACGGTGTAAGTCAAACCAATCTGGCATTAGGCGATGCTTATATGAATAACGGTGACGTGAACAAATGGAAAAAATTTGTTTATGGCGTACTGGCCCGCACCTATAACCGGATCACCAACAAGACCGGGTTGTACCAGCCCGATTCGGTGATCTATTATTGCGACCTGGCCACGCAGACCAACACCGATAACACCGTACTCCGGTGGTCAAATGCGGGTGGAACAGGTACGTACAGCTACTGGTCACCTTTCCGGGGAAATATCGGTGCATTGCGCCAGACCAAATTCATTGCCGACCTGATGCAGGGCGTAAATACACAGTTCCCGACTAACAGCCCAGATCCCCGCGCCTGGTATATCATCCGGGAGAATCCTAACGGCACCTTTAAAGGCACCCGTCCGAATAAAGGCACTGATGGTCTGGTAACAGCTGATCAGCCTGCCAATTTCTGGGGTGGAACATTTACTACAACGACAGCTCCTTCCAGTGATGCAACCTGCCGGTATATTTTCACCAATGCACCTAAGTTCCCGATCATCACTGCCAGTGAGATTCAGTTCATCAAAGCAGAAGCTTTGCTGAGAAAAGGTGGAAATAACGCCGCTGCACTTGCAGCATACAAAAAAGGCATTGAGCTCAACTTCGCCCAGTTAAGGGCCGATTATGAAGCTAATGTTCCCGCGGCCAATCGTATTACTGACGGAACCAGGGATGCATTCCTCGCCAATCCGCTGGTTGTACCTGCTGCTGCCAACCTGACCCTCTCCCATATCATGATGCAGAAATATGTTTCCATGTACGGATGGGGTGTCGTGGAAACATGGGTGGATATCCGCCGCTACCATTATACTGACCTGGATCCGGTTACCGGTCAGCAGGTCTACCGTGAATTTGCGCCTCCAACCGGTATCGACCTGTACACCCGTAATAATGGAAAATGGATCTATCGGCATCGCCCGCGCTTCAATTCAGAATACCTGTATAACGTAGATGAACTGAACCGTCTGGGGGCTTTTGCATCAGATTACATTACCAAAGAATGCTGGTTCTCCAAACCATAACTAACCACTGAAAACAGCACAATCATGAAATCAATCAATAAAATCATATTCGGAGCCGCCGGCCTTTTCATAGCGGGCATTGCCCTGGTCTCCTGCACCAAAACGTTCGATTCCAGGCTGGTTGCTACCTATGGCAATAATGCAAGCAGTAATGTACAATTGGTGATCACTACCGTTGGTGCCTCCCGCAACTACCTGGTGGTGGACAACAAGCCTGTAAACGGAGCCGCACTCAGCAGCGGCAGTATCTTCCCCACTACCGGTTATGGATTCAGTGTACCAACCGGTATTCGTTCCTTCCTGTTGAGGGATACACTTACGGCCACCACGCAAGTACCCGTCTCCTTTGCACAGAATATGGAGATCGGTAAGAGCTATACGATCTTCGCATATGATACCATTACCGCAGTGAAACAAAAAACCGTGGAAACACCGATCGTGATCCCCGGAGATACAACCTGCCGGCTCCGGTTTGCGAATTTTGTCTACAACCCGAATATCATTCCGGCAGTGGATGTGTTTTCCTTTAACAGGAACACCAACCTGTTCACCAATGTAAACGTTACAGATGTTACCAGTTTCGTACCCTACCCGTCGGCACTGGCTACTGACACCCTGTACATCCGCCCGACCGGTAATACCACGACCAACCTCCTCAAGATCACCCTCACCGGCGGTCTGACCCAGAAAAGGAGTTATACTGTGGTATACCGTGGTTCTGACAGGGGAACAAAAACGTCTACCTTGTTTGCGAACTTCTGATAACAAGCATAACAGCTATAAAAAAAGAGGATGCCTGAAAAGCATCCTCTTTTTTATTTCTATTGATTGAAGACGGCTATAATCAGCCTCCAAAAAACAGATAGGCGATAAATACTGAGGTTATGATCCCTACCAGATCGGCCAGCAGCATAGAACCGATCGCATACCGGGTATTCTTGATATTGACCGCCCCGAAGTATACAGCGATCACATAAAACGTGGTATCAGATGAACCCTGCAACACACAGGATAAACGCCCCTGAAAGGAATCCGGACCAAAAGCGTTCATCGTAGAAACCATCATCCCCCTTGCTGCTCCTCCGCTGAATGGTTTCACCAGAGCTGTAGGCAAACCATCCACAAAGCGGGTATCTGTACCAGCGGCGGCAAACAAATGCTTGATGCCTTCAATGATATAGTCAAAGGTTCCGCTGACACGCAGCATACTGATCGCTACCAGCATCCCTACCAGGTAAGGTATGATCCGTACCGCTGTCTCAAATCCACCCTTGGCCCCATCAATAAAGGCACTGAATATATCGATCTTCTTATATAAGCCGCCCAACACGATCAGCAGCAGGATCAGCAGCAGCAATCCGTTGCCAAATACGCCTGAAAAAGCTTCAAGTGACGCCTTGTCCAGTGAAGTGAGATAAGCGATCAATCCACCGATAATGGCCGATAAACCAAATATCCATAGCAGGATCACCGGTTGCAACAGTTTGATCCGCTGCCTGACCGAAACGATCAGCAGGGCTGCCAGCGTGGCGGCAAATGTGGCGATCATACAGGGCACAAAAATATCAGTCGGATTCTTTGCCCCTGCCCCCGCCCGCATGGCAATAATGGCTACAGGTATCAGGGTAAGACCGGAAGCATGTAAACAAAGGAACATGATCTGAGCATTGGACGCCGTTTCCTTGGATGGATTCAGCTCCTGCAAGCTTTCCATGGCTTTTAGTCCAAAGGGCGTCGCCGCATTATCGAGCCCCAGCAGGTTGGCCGAAAAGTTCATCATCATATGTCCATGCGCCGGATGCCCCTTGGGTATATCCGGAAAGATCCTGGAGAAGAACGGTGCGATGATACGCGATAGTAATCGCACCCCACCCGCTTTTTCAGCGATCTGCATAAAACCCATGAACAAGGTCATCACCCCGATCAGTCCGATACAAAGATTGACCGCATCGGTGCAGGTCTCAATAATTCCGTTCACCGTTTGTGGCTTCACTGCGACTATCTGGCTGCCCTCTTTCTTATAGACCAGCTGACCTTCCTTTACCCGGGATTCATTGCCCAATGCGGCCAGCAATGCCGGTGCAGCCAGGCTGGAATCCATTTCCTTCACTTTCACCGAATCACCCTTTTTCCCGATCACCAGTTGGGTGAAGATCTGCCTTTCCCCATCCACAGCCAGGAACTTAAAACCCGCCACCGCAATGGCAATGATGATAAAGGCGGACCAGATTCTGCTTAAAGCCATAGTTAACCAGTTAGTAGTTAGAAGTTAGTAGTTAGTAGCCTGCCGGCAAAGGCAGGTCCATACAGGATCTTTACAAAAGACTGCTAACAAACCGTTTATGACCAGATGAAGATAATGAGATTTAGCGGCTTTAGTAGGATGCCATGCCAAAGAATTACGCTATCTTTGCACACTTTTTGAAGAGTCGGTTTATCGGGGTCTTCCCCGACTACCAACTACTAACTTCTAACTACTAACTAATATGGCATTACAGGCAGGTATCGTCGGTCTCCCAAACGTAGGTAAATCCACTTTGTTCAACGCAGTAAGTAACAGTGCCAAAGCACAGGCAAGCAATTACCGTTTCTGTACCATTGATCCCAATGTGGGGTTGGTGGATGTACCGGACCCTCGGTTGAATAAACTGGCCGAATTGGTACTGCCCAACCGCATTGTGCCTACCCAGATCGAGATCGTGGATATTGCCGGACTGGTACGTGGTGCCAGTAAAGGCGAAGGGCTTGGTAATAAATTT
>CALRQQ020000376.1:0-4065 GCA_943370345.1 Chitinophaga pinensis | reverse complement strand
ATTCCTGTCCGAACTTATCTACGAGTAACCAGATCTTACCGCTACCGGCATCCCACCAGAAAGTGAAATAGCCATCGTAACGTTTCATGTTTTTTGTTTTCTCGGCAATCTTAGAAGGAGTTTGTGCAGTGGCAGCGATACTGCAGATACAAAACAGTGCGAGTAAAAAAGAGCGCATCGTAAAATAGTTTGATGAGGTAAGAAAGCTTTGTGATAAAGATATTTGAAAAACCAACCGGAATGCCGGTGAAATAAAAAACTCCCGTCAGAAAATAACGGGAGTTCAGTTTTTTGTCTGCGGATGCATTTATCCAAACAGGGTGCCGTCTGAAGAAGGTGTTTCTGTTGCGGGAGCAGCAGGCGTTTCTACAGGTGCGGGTGTCACTACTGGTGCAGCAACCGGTGCAGGTGCTGGTTTTTTTGCAGCTGGCTTTTTCTTGGCTGCCGGTTTTTTGGCAACAGGTTTGGCTGCTTTTTTAGGAGCCGCTTTTTTGGCGGGTGCTTTTTTTGCAGGTGCTTTTTTGGCTGCTTTTTTCGGGGCAGCTTTTTTGGCCGTTTTTTTAGCAGCGGCTTTTTTTACTGCTTTTTTCACAGCTGCTTTTTTCTTGGCAGGTGCTTTTTTAGCAGGCGCTTTCTTTGCTGCTTTTTTCACGGTTTTTTTGGCAGCTACTTTTTTCTTAGCGGGCGCTTTTTTAGCTGCTTTTTTGGGAGCGGCTTTCTTAGCAGCTTTTTTCACTGCTTTTTTTGGGGCGGCTTTTTTGGCGGGTTTCTTAACGGCCTTTTTTTTACTTGCTTTTGCCATGATGGTATGGATTTGTGTTTTGTTAATGATGAGACAGGGAAGTTAAAAAAATATTTCTGTAAAATGCATCATTCCTGATAAGATAAATTTTAGCGGAACCCCTGTCTTTGCAGCCATTGCACCACTTGCGTAGGCCATTGACTCAACAAAGGATCTTTCGGTGCCATCCCGAACCCATGTCCGCCATGGTCGTAAATGAACATCGATGCTTTTACTTTATGTTTTTTCAGGGCTTCGTAAAATACAATACTGTTCTGCGGAGGCACGCCCTTGTCATCATCTGCATGTATCAGGAAAACGGGGGGTGTGGTGGCATTTACCCTCTTTTCAGTTGATAAAGCGTTAACCAACTCCGCATCAGGGGTGAGTCCCAGCAGGTTATTACGGCTGCCGCGATGGCCAAAAGCGGTATCCATGCTGATAACGGGATACACCAGGATGGCAAAAGAAGGCCGGGTATCAAAGCGCAACAAAGGATCGGCAGCAGCGGGATCTGCCTGCTGGTGAATAGTAGTGGCCATGGAGGCAAGGTGACCGCCGGCCGAAAAACCCATCACACCGGTTTTGGCAGGATCAATACCCCAGCCAGCCGCTCCGGAACGGATGATACGCATGGCGGTGGTAACATCGTTATACTGGTCGGGATAACGGTGTCCTTCCTGCTTGGGATTGTTGAGACGGTATTTTAACACAAAAGCATCTATCCCGTTCTCGTTGAAAAAAAGTGCGGGCAGAGTGCCTTCTTTCTCCCAGGCAAGGTTCTGGTAACCACCTCCCGGACAGATCAACACAGCTGTTCTGCCGGCATTGGTATTTTTGGCGGGGTAGTAATCCAGGTAAGGAGCCGTGGTATCAAATCCTTTGATAGTTACTTCGGCTGCAGAGGGATAGAGAAAAATGCGTTGCTGCGATTGGGCGGATAAATGGGCGCACATAAGCAATAGGGCGATAAACAATTTAGACATGTGATCTTATTTGGTTTCGAGTAAAGTTACTTTTCCATCCATGGTAGAAGCGATCAGTTGTTTGCCACTGATCGGGTTCACCGTATTCACCATCGAGTTATCGATCCTGTTGGTCCATACGCGGGTACGGGTTACCGGATCGATGGCATACACTTTCCCGCTTTTGGTGCCGAAAAATACGAGACCTTCTTTTTCTACCAGCATAGAAGGTACATGTTCGTATCCAAAACCGCAATCTATTTTCCAGGCTACGGATTGTTTTTCGCGACCGGTAGGGAAAGCCACCACCCAATCGTTCATGGTTTTGCCGTATACATATTTTCCGTCCGCCGAGATCCCGATCGATTCCCGCACAGTGGCTTCATTGCTGCGCCAGAGGGTGGTGCCGGTAAAAAAGTCGATCGCGGTAAGGTAACGGTCGGGTGCCACTACATACACTACATCATCCTGAATAACCGGTATACAGGCGGCGGGTGAGAAATTACGAACAGCCGAGCCGTTGTTCCACTGCCAGACAGGTTTTCCGGTAAGTGCATCCAGTGCGTAAAGGTTCCTATCCCAGGCACCAAAAATGATCCGGCCCTTGTGATAAACAGGGGTGCTTACTACCGGTCCGTCCAATCCGTTGAACGACCAAAGCTCTTTGCCGTTTTCCAGATCAAGCGCGCGGAAATGATGATCGCTGCCGCCGATATATACTTTGTTGTCGTAAATGAGCGGGCATCCCAATACGGCCGCACCGGTTTTGAACTGCCAGAGCAGTTTGCCTTTGTCGGCAGAAAAACAATAAATGCTTCCATCACCAGAACCCAGCACCACCCGGTTACCGCTAACGGCGGGCGAGGAATAGATGGCACCACCGGTCTGGTACGACCATTGTTTTTTTCCATCCAACAAACGCAGGGCCTGTACGCTGCCCAGGCTATTACCAAAAACCACTTGTTTGCCTGCAACGGCAGGTGTAGAGATCACATTGGCATCGGAAGAAAATGTCCAGCGGGCTTTTACAGTGGGGAAGCTATCGTTTACCATGTAAGAGGGGCGGTAATAAGCAGTGGAAGAACTGTATGTATGCTTTTCCAGTTTTACAGCAGCCCAGGCGGCTTTGGTAGTACTTCCCGGTGTTCTTTCCGCAAAGACCATTGAATCGGTTCTTACATCTACCAGGTTGTATCCGCCATACGCCGCTTTGGCACGCAGGTTAGAGCGGCCCATCACAGCAGGGATCCCTTCAAAATTAAGTTTGCGGTTGCTATGGCCATGGCCACAGAGTGCAGCCAGAGTATTGTGCTGTTTTAAGCGGTCGATGGCTTCGTACCAGTTGTCGAGGTCTTTGTCAAGCGGGTAGTGATTGAGGAAGATCACTGGTTTTTCAGGATCCAGTTTTTTCAGTTCTTTGTCCATCCAGTTTACCGCATCGCGGGGGATATGTCCATCACTCATCCGCACATAGGGTCCGGAAGGACAGCCCATAAAATGAATGCCATTGTATTCGAAGCTGAATTTATCGTAACCAAATACCTGACCAAAACTAACACCGCCGCTTTCGCTCCAGCCGCTATCGTGGTTGCCGGGAATGATATAGTAGGGAACTTTTAATCCATCCAGGATCTCTTTCGCCAGTTTGATCTCGGCATTGGTGCCCAGTTCGGTGATATCGCCGGTGATGACCACAAAAGCGATATCAGTCATGGCATTGATATCGGCTACGGTTCTGCGCAGGTCTTCTTCGGCTCCGCCATTGGGAGAGCCGATATGGGTATCAGAAATAAAAGCAAAACGGAAGGGTTTCCATTGGGAGAAAGACACCTGTATGAGAAGGAGGAAACAGGCAAAAAGGATGGCTCTTTTCATGGGAGAAAGATAAGAAGGAATTGCGGATTGAAAGAATTGCGGATGAGCGGATGGCGGATTGGCGGATTGTTTTGCGGGAGTGTTACGATGGTAAGCTGAAGAAAATCAATTATCAAGGATTTGCCTGGATTCATTTTAACACAGCGGATAGGAGACAGGGAGTTACAGAGAGAGGCTTTTCTGTGAAATACAGGTAACTTTGGGTAAGCATGCAGAGTAGTAAATCTTTCCCCGGTCGCAGTATTATATCTTTCATAGATAGTATCCTTCAGTCGATATTGATACTGGTATACTTTATTACTATGTTTTCAGGTATGTTTACCCAGCAATATGGGTTTGTATATTCAATGCTTCTGCCCGGAATTTTAGGGATCATGCAATTGATCAGTGCTATTGTACGTATGTTCGATAGCAGTTCGGTTACAATCAGGAATTTTTTATACC
>CALRQQ020000375.1:0-4071 GCA_943370345.1 Chitinophaga pinensis | reverse complement strand
AGAGGACAGGGAAGGTATTGATGCCTTTATCGCCCTCCACCCCGGAAAAAAAGTAGTGGTGGTACAGGGACTCGGCTTTGTGGGTTCTGTGATGGGACTGGTAGTGGCCAATGCGCTTACCGAAGAATATGCAGTGATCGGTATCGACCTGCCCACTCCCGGCTCTTACTGGAAGATCCGCTCCATCAATGAAGGGGTGTTTCCTGTTATCGCCAGCGATCCCAAGATCGAGGAGTATTATCAGAACGCCCTGCACAAAAAAAACTATTATGCCACATACGATGCCTATGCGTACTGCAAGGCCGATGTGATCGTGGTGGATATCAATCTCGACGTACAAAAAAGATCAGCAAAGAACAGGGACCTCGAAGGATACAATGTGGACCTGACTCCCTTCCGTAAAGCCATCGAAGCAATCGGAGCCTGCTGCAAGGAAGATGTACTGGTACTCGTGGAAACCACCGTGCCTCCCGGTACAGCACAGAAGATCGTACGACCTTTGCTGGAAGAAGCGTTGACGAAAAGAGGTCTCCCGGTGGACAAAGTGAAAGTGGGTCATTCCTACGAACGCGTAATGCCGGGTCCCAAATACATCGACTCCATCCAGAATTTCTATCGTGTCTTTGCCGGTACGGACGAGAAAAGTGCGGAAGCGGTGGAAACCTTTCTGCGAACCGTGATCCGCACCGATGAATATCCGCTGACAAGACTGGGCAATACCAATGCCACCGAAATGGCCAAAGTACTTGAGAATTCCTACCGCGCCATGAACATCGCCTTTATGGTGGAATGGAGCCGTTTTGCTGAAGAAGCCGGCGTGGATATTTATGAAGTGGTGAATGCTATCCGTATGCGGCCTACGCACAAGAATATCATGCTGCCCGGTCTGGGTGTGGGCGGTTATTGCCTCACCAAGGATCCGTTGCTCGCCAGCTGGGCCCGGATGAATTTATTTGGCAGCGAAGAAAAACTCGGACAAAGTGAACGGGGCGTACAGATCAATGATAAGATGCCGGTCTATGCCTTTGAATTCCTCAAAGCCCAATACCCCGGATCGCTGGAAGGAAAGAAAGTATTGTTACTGGGTGTGAGTTATCTCAATGATGTGGGCGATACCCGTTATACACCGGTGGAGGGTTTCTATGACCATCTGGAAATGGAAGGGTGTGAGATCCGCCTGCATGACCCGCATGTGAAATACTGGGAAGAAAAGGATACCTGGATCGAACAGGACCTTGAAGTACTGCTGGAAGACAATTATGATGTGATCGTGATCACCACCGGTCATAAGGATTACCGGGGGAATACCGCTTTGCTCGAAACGATCAAAGCAAAACCGGCCGGCATGTTTTACGATACCATCGGGGTACTGACCAATGAAGAAATAAGATCACTGGGAGAAAGGCATACGGTGAAAGTGCTGGGACGCGGAGACCTTTAGCAAGTACGAAGTTAGAAGTACGAAGTACGAATGTGGTTGCAGCCCTGAAATGTATATTGAACATTGAAAATTGAATATTGAACATTTCGTTACTTAGAAAGCATCATCCCGGTTTCTTTTAGCAAATGTTCATACTTACAACTTATAACTTACAACCTATTGAACGTTTTCCTATTTAGAAAGCATCGGCTCGGTTTCTTATAGCAACTGTTCACCCTTACAACTTAAAACTTATAACTTTTATACATGTCAAAAAAAGTGTTGCTCCTCGGCGGAGCCGGATTTATCGGATTCAACATCACCAAATACCTGGCGGAGAACCGCGATTATGCACTGACCATCGCGGATAATTTTGCCCGGGGAAAACAGGACGACTATTTCACTGAACTGGTGAACAAACATAATATCCGCGTGGTGCCCGGTGATTTTACCGTGCCCGCCACATTTGATCAGCTGGATGAAGCCTATGACCAGGTGTATATGCTGGCCTCTGTGGTGGGGGTGGACAATGCCAACTCCATTCCCCATGAGATCATCCGGATCAACACGGCCCTGATCTATAATACGCTGGAATGGGTGCGCCGCTGCAAGATCGGGAAAGTGCTGTTTACATCCACTTCCGAGTGCTATGCCGGTACCATCGAAGCCTTTAGCTATACCACGCCTACTCCGGAAGAAGTACCGCTTTGTATCGAGGATATCGGTCATCCCCGCTTTACCTATGCGGTGACCAAAATGCTGGGTGAATCCGGATTTCTCAACTATGCCCGCATCCTCGGTTTTGAGACCACCATCGTCCGCTATCACAATGTATACGGACCCCGTATGGGATTCAAACATGTGATCCCGCACCTGGTGGTCCGTTACCGCAAAGGAGAAAATCCGTTCAAAGTATATGGGCATGATCAGACCCGCGCTTTCTGTTATATCACCGATGCGGTGGAAGGAACGGTGCTGGCCATGGAACGCCCCAATACCAACGGACAGATCTACCATATCGGCACCCAGGATGAGATCTCCATTGGCGACCTGATCCATTATGCAGGGGAACTGATGGGCTTCACGGGTGAATTTGAAAATGCCCCGACCTATCCCGGTTCGGTGAGTCGTCGTTGTCCCGATATTACCAAGGCCCGGGTACAGCTGGGATTTGAACCCAAAGTAATGTGGAAGGAAGGGCTGAAGATCACGGTGGACTGGTACAATCAATATCTTGAATCCGGAAAACTGGTATATGAGTAACGATAAGTTCATTGCCCTGAGTCTGCCCAATATGGCAGGCAACGAGTGGAAATATGTGAAGGATTGCCTGGATACGGGATGGATCTCTTCGGTGGGTTCCTATGTAACGAAGTTCGAGCAGATGGTGGCGGATTTTGCCGGGGCGAAGTATGGGATTGCAGCCGTGAATGGTACCGCTGCCCTGCATATTTCGTTGCTGTTGTCCGGCGTGAAGCAACACGACTATGTGATCCTCCCCAACCTCACTTTTGTGGCATCGGCCAACTCCATTAAGTATCTGGGTGCTGAACCCTTGCTGATCGATGCCGATCCGCTGCTCTGGCAGATGGACCTGGATCTGCTGGAAGAATTTCTGTCCACACAGACCGAAACAAAAGGCAAGGAATTATTTTATAAAAAAGATGGCCGCCGCATCGGGGCGATCATGCCTGTACATATCCTGGGCAATATCTGTGATATGGACCGTTTCGTTTCCATTGTCAGCCGCTATCCCTTGCCTATTGTGGAAGATGCCACAGAAGCATTGGGCACCACGTATAAAGGAAAAAGTGCGGGAACGTTCAGTCCGCTGGCCGCGTTCAGTTTCAATGGCAATAAGATCATTTCCACCGGTGGTGGTGGTGTGATCGTTACGGATGATGAGGCCCTGGCCAAACACGCCAAACACCTGACCACCACAGCCAAAGCCAGTGCCGATGAATACTATCATGACGAAGTGGGGTTTAATTACCGGTTGGTGAATGTGCTTGCAGCCATCGGGGTGGCACAGATGGAATTGCTCCCTTCTTTTATTGAACGGAAAAAACAGATCGTCGCTTTTTATAAAAAAGAGTTAAGCGGAGTGGCCGATATCCGTTTCCAGCAGGAATTGCCGGACGTGCATACCAATGGCTGGCTCTTTACCATCCAGACCGATAAGCAACAGGCCTTACTGGATCACCTGAATGCAAATAAGATCCTCAGCCGTCGCTTCTGGATGCCGATGAATAAACTGCCGATGTATGCAGATTGCGTCTATATACAGGCAGCGGACCACGCTGATTATATCTATAACACCTGTCTGAGTATCCCGAGTTCCACCAATATTACGGATGAAGAACTGGCGATCGTTGCCAGGGAGATCAAGACCGCGATCGGATGAACGGGTTGCATGAAATAACCATTCTTGTATGTACAAACTGATCAAACGTTTTTTTGATATTGTTTTTTCCGGGCTGGCACTCCTGGTCCTGCTGCCCGTATTCATTCCGATCATCCTGCTGTTATTGCTCACCGGCGAGCATGAAGTCTTTTTCCTGCAGGAAAGGGTAGGGTTTAAGAATTCCATTTTCAAGATCTGGAAATTTGCCACCATGCTCAAGAACAGTCCCAATATGGGGCATGGGGAT
>CALRQQ020000374.1:0-4076 GCA_943370345.1 Chitinophaga pinensis | reverse complement strand
GCTTAACGGCAATGATCCATTCTTTTAATTTCTGGATCACGCGTAAGGCTTTATTGGAGGCCCGTTCGTTGAACAGGTTCAGGGCGAGCTGTTGGGTAATGGTACTGCCACCACCCTCCGAGCCGAGGGTAAAGATGGCCCGCATGGTGGAACGGAAATCAATGCCGCTATGGCTGTAAAACCTTTCGTCCTCTGTGGCCACCAGGGCATCGATCACAAAGGGCGAAATATCACGGTATTTGACATTACTGCGGTTCCCTCTTTCAGTATAATACTTGCCCATCAGAGTGCCGTCTTCCGCATATACTTCCGATGCCTGAAGGATGGAGGGGTTTTGCAACTCACTGATTGAGGGCATGGCACCAAATACCCCGAAATTGGCCAGGATAATAACCAGTATAAAGGCCGCAAGGCCGCCAAAAAAAATACGCCAGAAAATCCGGACCGCTTTTTTCATATGATGATGAATGGTTGTGGTTTTACGATAGACGGGTTTAAAACGGAGTACCGAAAATAAGAAAATACCCCGGGGGCGGGGGATTCACGGATTTAAATTTTTGCGAAAATGAAGGTTAAAGCGTGGTTTTACCGGTTTCCCGGTTTTTTTATCAGAATTTGCCTGGCAGATGTTGCTCCAGGAATGCTTTATACGCCTCCAGATCTTTACTGGTTTTTAGCACCTGCAGGTTGTTCTCGGTGATGATAGTGAAATAGTATTTGCCACCTTTCAGCCAGGGTATGATATCAGTGGCCGTTTTGGGACGGGTCTTTTCCACATAGCTGACCGCATCATTTGCATCATTGAAGAAACTCATCAGCAACAACCGGTTTTCATTATCCAGCTGGTATAATTCAGCAGTATAAGTTTTATTATAGTAGGTCTCCCGGTTATGCCGGAAGAAGGCGTTTTTCGCTTCATTCATGAACACAGGGTCCACTTTATTCAGCACCAAAACCACATAATACTTATCGGTGGGGTTGAATGCAAAAGGGGTAGGTGCCACTACCGGTGCAGGCGGAGCCACCTGCGTCTTTACCGTGTCTTTTACCGGCTGTTTAACCGGAGGAACTACAACAGCTACAGGGGGCTTTGTGGTCAATGTGTCTGGTTTGGGGACCGGCTTTACGGGTATTACAGTTACCGGTGCTGCCACTGCCGAGTCCGTATAACGGGTTACCTGCAGGTTGGTCAGTTCTTCTTCGATCTGAGCCCGGCGGCTGAGTACATCCAGCAAGCCATTGGCCCTGCTGGCTAGACCCGTATTCGGAAAGCGTGCTATGATCGAGTTCAGGACTTCTTTTGCTTCTTTATCATTCCGTTGACGGATATAATAGACTGCTTCAATATAAAGCAGCTGGGGCGTCCAGAAGTTATTCCCGTAAATACTGTCGGCTGTTTTTTTCCTGGCAATGGCTTCTGCAAACTGACCTTCGATGAAAAGGTCATAGATCTGTTCATAGGTCTTTGTTGCTGAAGTATTTCCTGCTGCATCGGCCGGATTTTTACCTGTGGTCACGATCGTGGTGAGATTGCTTGACGCAAACTTATTCCCCATCAGTTGCTTGATGGCGGCTGCTTTTGCCGCTTCCCCGTTTTTATTATAACAGTAGTAGAGATTAAAAAGCAACTCATCCATCGGGGTAAAGTCAGGGTAGTTGGCCCTTAACTCTTCCAGTACAGTAGTGCCGGCTCCGCAATCCTCAATGCCCTGGATATACGCTTTGCCGAGGCTGAATAAAGCGTTCTGCAACGAATCATGTGACCTGGATAGTTGTTCTTCAGTGAGGGGCAGTTTCGCATAAAGGTCCTCAAAACTGATACCGTTGGCATTATCCGTATTACCGGTATTGCCCGGGTTCAGCGGATTGTTGCCTGGTATGTTGCTGAGCCGGTTATTCAGCAGAGAGGCACTTCTGCGCCAGTTATCAATATTGGGCCGGGTACCCCATTTGGCTTTGAATTCATTCTGACCCCGGGTGCGGGCATTGCTGTTGTAGAAATACCATTCGCCTTTATTTTCACCGGTGGGGAATAGTGTAACGGGGGGCTGGTTGCCGGCAATGGGTATACCCGTGGTCATGACCGGTTGTTCCTCTTTCAAACCCTGTTGTTTGCGCAGGTATTTCACCAGTTTCTTTACATACTCCTTCCGTTCATCTTCGGGGAGTGCCGCGATTCGTTGCAAACTGTCCTGCCGTTCGCGTATCAGCAGATTCGTGACGATCTCACTCAGGGCTGTTTTCCTGGCTTTGATGGCATCCGGATTCAGGATGCCCGGATCATCCAGTTTTAGACTATCGTAATAGTCATAGGCATTTTTATATTCCTTTCGCAGGAAGGAGAGGTCGCCTAATTCCAGGAAGGCTTTGTTTTTCTGTCCCGGATTATTATTTGGTGCCAGGGTACTCAATCGTAACAGCTGCATGGCTTCTTCCACTTTATTCCCTTCGAGCTGCATCTGGGCGGCCATATAGAAAATAATGTCCTGGTAATCGGCGTATTTATCCCGTCCGGCCATTTTTACCAGTTCGGCTACATTCTTCTGAATGTCGGCATCCCCGTCGTCTTTGTTCGTACGGATCGTGGCAAGGCGTGCATATATTTCCATGACCAGGTCCGTGGTGCGGGTAATAGATCGTTCGTAGTTCTTCCGGGCTTCTTTGAAATTTCCTGCTTTTTCATAGAGCTGTCCGGCCAGGTATTCCCAACGGGCTCTTTCCTGCTGATTTCCGGCATTACTCAGGGCTTCCACCAGGTGATAAGCGGCACTGTCCCACATGTTCTGCTTATAAAACGAATAAGCCTGCACTTCATGCAGGTCATTCATCAGCCGGGAAGGGAAGGCCGGATCGTCCCGGAGGGTAACGATCAGACTGGAGGCTTCGGCAAACTGGTCCTGGGCCAGGTAGGTGCGGATCTGCCAGATGAAAGCATCATTACGGCTGGGTGGCTGAGCAAACATTTTACGGGCCAGTCCGCCTTTTTCTTTGGTAGACACACTCAGTGCCGAGTTACCATCACGTGCACTGCCGATCGCTTTGTAGTAACCGTCTTTTTCTTTCGGGGCAAATGCATAGTTGATGAACTGGAACATCTGGTAAGCCGAGTCAAAATCCTTTTGCAGGTAATAAGAGGCGCCCCAGAGCAGGTAGAGGTTATCCACCCAGTCATTCCGCAGGTCATGTAAGGCAATACCGGAAGATGCTTTAATGGTAATGGAATCCAGCTGAAGGGAATCAGCGGCCGTTACATCAAGGGAATAGTTGTAAAAGGACAGGAGTTTGGAATAATCGTCTTTAAAGGCCTGTTTGGCCCTGGCCAGCACTTCGTTCAGTTTGTTATTGGCATTAAAGGAATAGTTGTAATGTGTGACCGTATTCTGGACAAACCGGCGGGGTACATTGAATTTTTTATCTGTTTTTTCCGAACGGAGGATCCGTTCCTCGTATTCCTTTGGCTTTTTGATGTTCAGGTCGAAGCCCAGCTGACTGAAAGCAGGGAGGCCGGCCTGTAAAAGGATAAGGGAGAAAATGACGAAAATGGTATGTCGGTTAGCTCGCATTTGCCGGCGCAATCTAAAGTCTTAATAACTGAATTTCAAATAATTTAGTATAAAAATACGGCAAATTATTTTGGCCGGAATAGGGCAGGAAAGCTGGCATCATTTACTATCTTTAGAAACCAAAAATCCATTTATGGCCAAATTAGAAGCCGGCTCCACCCTGCAAAGGCTGAGAAACCGATATCGCCTGGTGGTGATGAATGATGACACTTACGAGGAGGTGGTCACGTTTAAATTGTCACGGCTGAGCGTTTATGTCATGTTGAGCACAATATTTGTTGTATTGGTCGGACTAACAGTCGCCCTCATCGTTTTCACACCTTTGAAGTACTATATACCCGGTACAGGCAATGATTATAAGTCAGTTATAGAACTAAAACGGCTTCAGTACCGGGTTGATTCCGTCGAAAGACAGGATGCTTACAAGACCCAGTATATCCTGGGATTGAAAAAAGCCCTGGGCAGTACGGAGACGGCCAAACTGGATACCACCGCCATCGTGGTGCCCAAACC
>CALRQQ020000373.1:0-4089 GCA_943370345.1 Chitinophaga pinensis | reverse complement strand
TCCGGGACGTCTTACCCAGATCCTCCTCAACCTGTTGAGTAACGCTATTAAATTCACGGAAAATGGAAAGGTATCCATATCCAGCCTGATGCAGCCCGTTATCGGCAACCGGCAACTGATCATCCTCTCCGTAAAAGATACCGGCATTGGTATGGATGAGGAATTCCTCGCCAATATATTCCGGAAATTCAACCAGGAAGAACAATCCACGGCCCGAAAATACGGGGGCACAGGATTAGGCATGTCCATCTGTAAACAACTCACCGAACTGATGAATGGCCAGATCGAAGTGTCCAGTAAGAAAGGAGAAGGCACTACCATAACACTTACCATACCCTTTGAGACCGGAACGGAAAAAGATATCCCGCAGACCAAAGGCAAGCTCATTGACCATTCGATCCTGAAGGATAAAAAAATACTCCTGGTGGAAGACAATGAAATGAACCGGCTCGTGGCCACAACCTTGCTGGAAAACTATGGAGTAAAGATCGATGAAGCCCATAATGGTGCCGAAGCGGTCAGGACACTCAAAACCGGTTATTATGACCTTGTACTGATGGATGTACAGATGCCGGTGTTGAATGGCCTTGATGCCACCCGGCTCATCCGCCAGGAGGTAAATCAGTTCGTACCGATCATCGCATTGACGGCCAACGCCATCAAAGGGGAAGCCGACAAATGCCTGCAGGCCGGCATGAATGACTATGTCTCCAAACCATTTGAAGAAGAGGAACTGATCAACGCGATCGGCCGCTGGCTTGGGGAAGGAAATTCCGCTATATCACCCCCTCAATCCACGGTTATGACAAACGACCACCCTCCGGTCCCGGTGTATGACCTGAAAAAACTGGAATATATTGCTCAGAATAACAAACCGTTCATTCTCAAAATGATCAACCTGTTTATCCGTCAGGCCCCCTCCGATATTTCGGAAATTGAAGCCGCTTTCAATAAACAGGATTATCAAACAGTAAGTGCGGTGGCACACCGGATGAAACCCTCAATCGACAACATGGGTATCCAGTCATTATATACCATAATCCGGGATATAGAACAATACAAAGAAGCAGAGATGACGCTGCCGGAGCTGAAAAAAAAGATCATGGAAGTTCGGTCAACGATCACCGAGGCAGTCAACCTGCTGCAAAAGGAAGTGCTGGATTAATCTGCCGGACCGGCTTAACTAAATCCGGTCTTTACAGGATTCATTTTAGAGGGAAGGCAACATCTCGTTGCCAGTTAATTGTCAGATCTGTCTTCCCCGGATCAACCGGAAAAGCACCGCCACCAGTGCAAATACCAGCAGGATGTGAATCAACCCACTCGCATGCAATGCAAAGAAACCCAATGCCCAGCCGATTACCAGCAGGATGGCTACAAAATAAAGTAAACTACTCATTTGAATGATTTTTTATACCTCCATTCACTTTCATTCCGGCAAATAGCCGCACCCTTATACTGCCGGGTTAATAAAAGCCGCCTGGAAGCTGTCGTGATAAGAAATAATGCTGTGTAATACCCTGATCTTTTCATGAATACCTGCTGTAAACCGTGCATCCCTGAACCGGAGCTTTTCCTGTTCCTGTAATGCCTGTTCGTAAATCATCAATGCCTCCTCATACAATCCGTCATTCTCCTTACGCAGTGCTTCCGAATACAGTTCCAGTGAAATACTCTTCTTCTTATTAAATAATAGAAACATACTAAATAAATGCAGCCGTAAACAGCATGGGTTTGACAATATATCCCCGGAAATTCCTGTACGCAAACGACGTATCTGAAGTTCAGGAACAATGGGGATTCAGGAATTACAACTATTTTAAAAAGGCTTATACTTTTTACAGGTCTTCCAGCATTTTCCGTCTCTTTTCTTTCAATTGCTTGAAATGAGAAGGGGTGAGTCCGGTCACTTTTTTAAACTGTGCGGATAGATGCGCCACACTACTGTAGTGCATGATATAAGCGATCTCGGTAAGGTTCATTTCATTATAGACCAGCAGTTCCTTGACCCGCTCGATCTTATGTGTAATAAAATATTTTTCAATAGTTATACCTTGTACCTGGGAAAAAAGATTGGCCAGATAAGTATAGTTGTGATCCAGTTTCTGGTGGAGATACTCGGAAAGATTTACGACCAAAGGTTCTTCTGAGTAATGGACCAGTTCGACAATGAGATTCTTGATCTTCTGGATCAGAATACTTTTTTTATCTTCCATCAGTTCAAGCCCCGACCGTAATAATGCAGCCTTAACCAATTCAAGCTGATCACTACTGAGATCTTCCGTTATTTCAGCCTCACCTAACTCTACAAACACCGGATGATATCCCAGTTGCTGCAGCTGATCCTTCACCACCATTTTACAGCGGATACAGACCATATTTTTAATAAAAAGTTTCAAGGAGATTTATTTAACAACCATTACGCCAATGATCAATGAAAGCGAGTGGGCAGGACATATTTAAAGCGTATCGACTTATCTAAATATACTAAACAAAACCCAGACCACCTTATTTCTTTTGACAAACCCCTGCTTTAAATCAACCGATACTAAGACCGTTAATACACTATCCGGTACTAAAAACAGTTGATTCTTCTTCTCCAATCGACGGAAAACTATGAAAGTTGTAATTACTGAAGGCGTATGTATAACACTGTACTGACTGAAACTATTCATCTTTATGACAGCAGGATCCTATATAAATTCCAGAATACTCCTTTCAGGAATCACGCACTGCTCCGGAAAATACCGGAAGAATTATCTTTTGCCCGTTATTGGCTAAAAATTAAAAAAAACAGATTATGTCAAACAGAAAAAATGTAATGATCGCCGCATTCTCGATTTTATTCTCAATCGCTGCTTCCGCGCAGACCTCATCCGGTATTACAGATCCGGCACAGGCTTCCGCCAGTGGTACGGAGGAAACCAGGAGTCTTCAGTTAATGGACCGGCTGCAAACCATAAAAAATATGGATCGTTCCACCTTAACCAAAAATGTTCGTAAAGAACTGCGTAAAGAGGTGAAGGATATCCGTAAAGAAACCAAAGCCGCCAGCGGAGGTGTGTATCTTTCCGTAGGTGCGATCCTCCTGGTGATCCTGGTTCTGATCCTGATCTTATAAAAAAACGCTAACATACATCCTATACACCGCTTTCATCAGCGGTGTTTTTTTATACAGTTGACACATTCAGATCAACGCCTGGCGTCTGCGGAATTTGTACCTTGGGAAAAATTAACCCATCTCATGCGACTTGCCCCGCTTCTTCTATGGTGCCTGTTACCATTTTACAGTTCAGCCCAGACAGCCCGTAATCTGCTGCAGCAGAATACAGGTCAACAACCTGTATCAGAACGGCTCATTCCCAATAAAGACTGGATCAGTTATCCGGCTTATAATGACCGTGCTGGTTGGGATAAATTTACCGGAGCATTGAAGCCTCAGCTGATCAAAGAAGGAGAAGCTTTTCTTAACTATAACTGGAAACTGATCACCGCCACTCAGTATCTTGAATATGAACGAAGCGGCAGCCGTACGGCCATGGAAGATCCGGCCGGCGCAAACAACCGCGCACTCAGCCGTTTGCTGCTGGCGGAACTGGCCGAAGGAAAGGGGAGGTTCATGGACCCGCTCATCAATGGCATCTGGGCCGCCTGTGATATGTCTTCCTGGGTGGCTTCCGCCCATTTACCCGTGCAGCAATCCAAAAGAAGCCTCCCCGATTTCCGGGAAGAGATCATTGATCTGGGTTCCGGCGATATGGGTTCTTTTTTTTCCTGGACCTGGTATTTTCTGCATGATGAAATGGACAAGATCGACCCGGTGATCGCCGCCCGGCTGAAACATCAAATACAGCAACGGATCCTGATCCCGTATATGCAACGGGATGATTTCTGGTGGCAGGCACTGGATAAACCCGGACGACTGGTCAACAACTGGAACCCCTGGTGCAATTTCAATGTACTGACCTGCTTTCTTCTGATCGAAGATGACCCGGCAAAAAAAGCAGCCGGGGTGTATAAGACCATGCGGAGTACCGATCAATTCATCAATTATGTAAAAGAAGATGGCGCATGTGAAGAAGGTCCCTC
>CALRQQ020000372.1:0-4102 GCA_943370345.1 Chitinophaga pinensis | reverse complement strand
CCAATGAAAAGCCTGTTGATACACGATACAAAATACCAGGAAGATCAGTAAGCCCATCAGAAAATCAAAAAAGGCTACCAGTACTGCGGAACCGGGTATGATCAGCCGGGGAAAGTAGATCTTCTTGATGATGCCGGCATGCTGGATCATACTTTCTCCGGCATGAGAAACGGAGGACTGGAACAAATTCCAAAGGACCAGTCCGGATAATACAAAGACCGGATAGGGCAGGGATCCGGTATCGAATTTCAGGGTTTTTGAAAACAGAAGGGTAAAGAGGATCATCATGCCCAACGGCTGCAATATGGCCCAGAGAATGCCGAGAGAGGTCTGTTTATACTTGACCTTTATATCACGCCAGGTAAAAAAATAGAAAAGCTCCCGGTACTGCCAGATCTCCCTGAATCCGGTACTGAACCGGCCGGGGGGCTGTATATGTGTCAGGGGTTGCTCCATGTGTTGTAAAGATACCCATTGGAGCGGAAAACCCCTACAGGGATCAGTTATCGTAATTCACGGGAGGCCGGTTTTCCTTTGTTTTATTCTTGTCCGATTTGTCCTGCAGTTTTTGCTCATTCCGGTTGCCCCTGGGATCAAGCAGGGGTTCGCCTACAGGCGCCTGTCCGTCCTGAAGTTTCAGGGTAAAGACCTTGTCAATATGTTTCCATTTCCCATTCTCCCATTTATACCCTTCCTGATCACCATCCGGAACATAGGTCCAGGGCAATTCGGGCTGATCGGATTCAGAGATGAGGTGGTCGACCAGAATGAGGTCGAGTTCCTCAATATAGTTCACCAGCACCCGGGTGTCTTTCTTGAACTCCACAAATAAGCGGTATTTCGGGGGCTTGGGAACCGAATCCTCCTCATAGGTAAAGAAGGGACCTCCGAATACGGGTTCTTTTTTTTCATTGAAGGTTAGTACTTCCACCCATTTCATACTGCTTTGTGCGCTGTTATTATCAAAACCAAAAAGGGTGTAATAACTCTTCCCCTTGTACTCGGTCCTGACCATATTATAATACATCGCACCGATCCAGTTACTGCGGCTGCGAACGGAGTCCTGTGGCTTTTCAGTGAATTCTGAAGCATCACGCAAGGGTGTCAGCTTCAGGGACCCATCGGGGGTACGGAACTGGATCGCGCCCCGTTGTCGGGAATAATAATCGTTATAGCTGATATTCCAGGTAATGATCCGGAAAAGGCTGTCAGGTGAATAGATCTTAGCAACCCCTCTTACTGAGTCAAACGGGAACTGGAAGGAATGTTTAACCTGTAAGGAACGCACCAATACTTTGGTAAAAGCGCTGTCGGCCAGCATCCGTTGTTGCTGAAGGCTGTCGGTGTTCAGATGCAGGGACAGGTTCTTCAGCGTATCTTCTTTGGCACGGAGGACTTTCAGGTCTGCAGGTCCGATCTTCTGGGCTTTGCTGACCGAAACGAGACTGAGCAATAAACAAAGTAGAATGAGAGGCTTCACGGTAGTTGCTTTAATGACTTGAATTCATACTGTCTTCAGATGGGCCAAACGCAAAAAGGGTTGTAAAATTATACGGACTTTCCTAAAGCTTTTACAAAATCCTCCAGTGTATTGAAGGCCAGGTCGATCTCCGGATGTGGAAATTCCTGTTGGGGTCTTGTACTCCGGATAAATACGGTATACATGCCGGCATTTTTTCCAAAATGCATATCGCTCAGGTTATTACCCACCATGATCGACCGGCTGAAGTCGATTTCGGGAAAATTCATCCGGGCCCTGACCGCCATACCCGGGTTGGGCTTACGTTCCGGGTGGTCGTTATGGATACTGCTACAATAATAGATCGCGTCGATCCGGCCGCCGGCATCTTCGATCGCTGTGGTCATATGTGCATGGATATCATGGAGAGTGGCATCGGTCATCAGACCACGACCTACGCCGCGTTGATTGGTGACCACAATGATCCGTTGGAATATTCCGCCCAGTTTCCTGAAGATCCCGGGAGCCCCTTCTGTGAACCTGAATTCATCCGGATGGAAAATATAACTGACATCCTTGTCCACATTGATCACCCCGTCACGGTCGAGGAACAGGGTCCATTGCTGATCTGGCGTTGAAAGGTCAAGCGGTGGATGACTGAATTCCGTCTGTGCCCGGTTAAAATCCTCCGGAATACCGATATCGATAAAATAAGCATCCTGTACCTGTCCATAGATGCGGCGGCTTTTGTAAAATTGTTCCAGGTACTGTTTTTCAAAGGAGAACTTATCAGGAAATTCTTCATCCAGAAACTTGTCTTTGTCCAGGATATACACACCTCCGTTGATGGTGCCGCTTTCATAATATTTTTTTTCGCTGAAATGTTGTACCAGGTTTTTATCATCCACTTCAACCACTCCATACCTGTCAAACTGCTGCATCGGTTTCAGCAGCAGGGTACATTCCGCCATATGATGGATATGGAATTGAAAGGCCAGATGGAGGTCGGCCTTATACATGGTATCGCCGTTGACCACCACTACCTGTTTGGTTTCAGCTTTGGTGCAGGCCAGTTGTATTGCACCGCCGGTGCCGAGGGGTTCATCTTCAATGACCGTCGAGTATTTAAGGGTGGGAAAATGTTCCTGCAGGTATGCTTCGATTATTTCATGTTTATAGCCGAGGGAAAAGATAAACCGTTCCACCCCTTGCAGCCGGAGGTAGTTGATCACATGAAATAAAAAAGGACGGCCGGCCACAGGCGCCATGCATTTGGGCAGGTCAGGAACTGCTCCCCGCAGCCGCGTACCCAATCCGCCGGCTAATATGATGGCTTCTTTGATCATGCTGTAAGTCCTGCTTTATTTTGAGACACCGAAATAGTTTTCCTCTACCAATTGGCAGAGGATATGTCCGATCGTGATATGGCTTTCCTGGATCCGCGGCGTATCATTGGAAGGCACATTGATCAGAAAGTCGCTGAGGTCTTTCATTTTACCGCCGGTACTGCCGGTAAAGCCTACGGTGATGATCCCTTTCTCCCGGGAAACTTCAAAAGCGTTGATGATATTTTTTGAATTCCCTGAAGTGGACAAACCGATGAGCACATCACCTTTTTGTCCGATGCCGTCGATCATACGGGAGTAGATCACATCATAATTGTAGTCATTGGCCACCGCAGTGAGATAGGATGTATTGCAATGCAGGGCTTCGGCCGGCAGGGCTTTGCGATCGGTATAAAAACGACCAGAGAATTCTGCTGCGAGATGCTGGGCATCGGCCGCACTGCCCCCGTTGCCACAGAAGTACACCCTGTTGCCTTCCTTGAATGCGGTGGTTACCGCTGCAACTGTTTTCTCTATGGTGGAAAGAAGGGTTGCATCCTGTAAGATGGCCTGCTTGGTGTTGATTGATGCCTGTATGATCTGTTGGATCTTGTCCATAGTTATCGCTTTTTTCTTTTATATTGTCCAGGTTTTTAAACCATGTTCCGTGAACTGGTAATTCCGGTGACGCCCGCCAAATCCGGCCAGGCGGTCGATCACTTTATATTTAGTATTCACGGGACAATAGAAGATCATGAATCCGCCGCCACCTGCTCCGGAGATCTTTCCCCCGGTGGCACCGGCTGCTTTAGCCGCTTCATAGATCTCCTCCATTAACGGATTACTGATCCCTTCGGCCATCTGTCTTTTTTGCTGAAACCCATAATCCAGGATTTCTCCGATCTCATTGAGCCGGCCTTTGAGCAGGGCTTCCTTCATCATGCGCGCCTGTTCTTTCAGGTGATGCATGGCTTCAATGGATTTCTCTTTATTGTCCGTGACGTTCTTGCTTTGTTTCTTGATGATCTCAGCGGATTCGCGGCTCGTGGAGGTATAATACAACAGGAGGTTATTTTCCAGTTCGAATAAATACTGTTGTTTTACACGCAGCGGATTCACGATCACTTTATCCTCCCCGTAAAATTCCATGAAGT
Source organism: Chitinophaga pinensis (assembly GCA_943370345.1). Taxonomy (GTDB): domain Bacteria; phylum Bacteroidota; class Bacteroidia; order Chitinophagales; family Chitinophagaceae; genus JJ008. Next base: position 164 of record CALRQQ020000372.1, on the reverse strand, counting down.
TAACACCTCCGAATGTGGCGGCATACTGATCCTGTTTACCTCCGGCAAGGTTCAGGTCACGCCGTTCAATTTCATAGGCATAATGCGCCATATCATATTCCCCCATCGGCAATTTCAGCATTTCAGCAAAAGCCCCGAGGATAGCGACAACCAGGGTAGAGGAG
>CALRQQ020000371.1:0-4107 GCA_943370345.1 Chitinophaga pinensis | reverse complement strand
TAATACACCGTTCAGTTACTCGTTCTTCGTTATGTTTTTCGTACTTCATACCGCTGCTTCATACTTACAAAAGCCTGGCAATAAAAAAGAGCTGCTTCCTATCTGAAACAGCTCTTTAGAATCAATTGGTTCCGCTTAGTTGCAATGTTGCTGGAAGGCGCCGATCAGGTTCTGGGCGATCATCTGGGCAGAACGGCCTTCGATCTGGTGTCTTTCGATAAAATGCACCAGCTGTCCGTTCTTAAATAAGGCAATCGCGGGAGAAGAAGGCGGGAAAGGCATCAGGTGCATGCGAAGCGTTCTCACCGCATCCACATCAAAACCGGCGAAAGTGGTGGTCAGAAAGTCGGGCTTTTTTTCTGTGTTGGCCACGGCCATCAGTACACCCGGACGGGCGGTACCGGCAGAACAGCCACATACAGAATTGATCATCACCAGTGTGGTGCCTTCCCGGGTCAGCTGGGCTTCCACGGCTTCGGCGGTGAGTAACTCGGAAAAGCCGTTGTCGGTCAGTTCCTCTTTCATCGGGATTACTATTTCTTCTGGATACATAGTTTTTTGTTTATGAAACGCAAAGCTAAAGAATTTGTTCAACCAGCTGTGTAACCATGGTCTCAAATGGAAAATTTGGCAGCAGATTTTCCTCTTTTCGGAAATTCTGTCCTCCCGGTCCGGCAATAACTGCCAGACCATGCGTAAAAAACCGGATGGTACGGGGTTTGACACATGCCGGATGTATTCATTTTTAAAACAAAAAAACAACAAGTATGGCATACGTACAATTTAACCGTAAACCGTTCGAAGGAAGTTTCAGCAATTTAGTAGATGATCTCTTTACCGAATTGCCGGTACTGCTTAACAATGGCTTTAACAATTCGCTAAGAAAGGATTCCGTTCCGGTCAACGTCAAAGAAACAGAAGGAAGTTACGAACTGGAAGTAGTAGCCCCCGGATTTGAAAAGACCGATTTCAACGTGCATCTGGAACAGCAATTGCTCACCATTTCTGCAGAGAAAAAGGCTACTGAAACCACAAGTAATGAAAAGCAGATCCGCAGAGAATACAGTTTCCGGTCTTTTAAGAGATCTTTCACATTGGATGACAAAATTGATGCAACTAAAATAGAAGCATCTTACATCAATGGTATATTACGATTAAACCTTCCGAAGCAGGTAACAGTCAAAGCTTCTCAGGCGATCGAAATAAAATAATGATTACACATACATTTTTCTCATAAGCAGTTGGTTTTGGTTTACGCCCTCCGTTTCAACGGAGGGCTAATTTTTTAAGTACAAAGTAGGAAGTACGAAGTACGAAATACGAAGTACGAAGTACGAAATACGAAGTACGAAGTACGAAATACGAAGTACGAAGTACGAAAGGCATTTAGTAAAACGAGTAACAGCTGTTTATATAGATTCTAATTCCTCATTAGGATCTGTTGACCACTCACCACTCACTACTCACTATTCACAATTCACTCTTCTCCTTGTATCTATCAAATACTGTATCCTCCACCCTTCCCTGAACCTTACCAGGTGAAAGGAGTTGACCCCGCAATGACTGAACTGGCCATTGAAATAAAACGTATAGGGCGTCCAGACCAGGGCCAGGGGGCCATCGATGAGGACGTTGCCGAAGGTGATACGCTCATCTGCTGAACCGGGTTTCAGGCTGCTGATGCTTTTTACAAAACCAGCGGCAGTCTCACTCTTTACTTACGCGCCACCATTCTTACCCCGTACAATGGTCTGCAATACCATGCTGTCGGCAAAACAGGTTTTCAATAAACCGGTATCCGACTTTATCATGGCGGTAAACAGATTGTTGACGACAGCTTTAACTGAGTCTTCCGCGGATTGGGCACGGCTGCTGAAGCTGATCGTGATGACTGTTAAGAGTATGAAAAATTGTTTCATGCTAACATTTTTTAAGAGTTTATGGCAAATGAATTGGTGATGAATAGTAGAACCCGGGACTAAAATAAAGGCTATCTCCATGCAAACCTCGAAAATTATACAAGCGGTCATCCTGATGATGATCCTGGCCATGGCTGCCAGCTGTGCCGCGGGCCGGCAATACAGTGAGAAAGTCTTTGGTCCCCGTAACAGTCCGGCAAAAGAGCCGGCCACTGCAAAAGTCCGTTTCCTGGGGGCGGACGAAGAGGCGGACAGCAGCAACTTACAGACTTTAACAAAACCTGTGACAACAGCTGACAGTGCCTATAGCGTCATTCCCACAAATAAACCGGTAAAAATAAACCCTGATACAGTAGTGCCCGTAATTCGCAGCGGGAACAGTGGTGGTGTCCGGACCAAACGTACCCGGGATGATCAGTGATATGTCTCAATCTCCTCACCATAAAAAACAGATGCATGAAAAGAACATTTATTCTATCCTCCGTACTGGTGCTGACCGCAGCGGTGGTATTCAGCAGTTGCGGTCATAGCCGGGTATGGGCCAACAAAGAAAAAACAAATGACGGGCCTCCTCCGGTTTCCCGTCAACGTCCTCCTTCCGGTCCCTCCTACAATAATCAGCTGGCCGGAGCAGCACTCATCATTACTCCGCACCCGGGGTTCACGATGGCACGCCATGCGAATGGGAACTATTTTCACCGCGGACAACAAGGTTTACTCTACTGGAAAGGATTTGATAACCGCTTTTACCTCGATAAGAATCAGGTGGATCGTTCGCGGTACAGCAAGTTTGAGATCCGGGAATGGAAACGGTACAGCAGGCATAGCTGAAAGGAAAGCGAGAAGCAAGAAGCGAGAAGCAAGAAGCGAGAGGCTAGAAGCAAAAAGCCAGAAGGAAACAGCCCCTCCTAAGATGGTCAATCAAAAAACAGCCAGATCGTGTTTTACGTGATCTGGCTGTTCCCTTCTGGTCTCTAGCCTCTCGCTTACTTATATCCCAGGATCTTCAGCATACTCTGCGCCGTCTGCTGTTTGGCATACACCCAATCCACCAGCTTACCGTTCTTATCATGTCCCACAATGATATGCTTGGGTGAAGGGATCAGGCAGTGCTTGATTCCCCCGTATCCGCTGATCTGGTCCTGGTAAGCACCGGTATGAAAAAAGCCCACGTAAAGGGGTTCATTATCGCCATTGACCTTAGGGAGAAACACTTCATTAATATGCTCTTCAGAATCGTAATAGTCGTGACTATCGCAAGTGATCCCTCCCAGTACCACCCGTTGATAATCCTGGTCCCACTTGTTTACCGGTAGCATCAGGAATTTCTCTCCGATCCCCCAGGTGTCCGGCAAAGTGGTGATAAATGAGGAATCGATCATGTACCAGGTCTCCCGGTCGTTCTGCACTTTCTCTGCAATCACGCTGTAAATATGGGCCATGCTCTCCCCAACTGTATAACTGCCGAATTCGGTGAAGATATTGGGCATGGGGACTTTGGCTTTTTTGCAGGCCACTTTAATATTACGGACGATCTCATTGATCATGAACTGATAGTCATATTCAAAGCCCAGGGAATGTTTGATCGGGAAGCCGCCACCGATATTAATGGAGTCCAGTTCGGGACAGATCTTCTTCAACTGACAATAGAGGTTGATCACCTTATTCAATTCACTCCAGTAGTAGATGTCATCCTTGATCCCTTTATTGAGAAAGATATGGAGCATTTTGAGCTGGAACTTGCTTTCGTATCCTTCGATCCGGTCTACATAGAATTCAAGGATATCTTTGGCCCGGATCCCCAGTCTTGAGGTGTAAAAAGGAAAATTCGGTTCTTCTTCAGCGGCTACCCGGATCCCCAGTTTGAAGGGGACTTTCACAGAATGAGCATAGTCCTTCAGTTCATCCTTATTATCTAATACGGGGATCACATTACTGAAGCCCGAGTTCAGCAGGCTGGCGATCCTGCGTGTATAGCTTTTTTCCTTGAATCCGTTACAGATAATATGGATATCCTTATTGATCTTCTTTTTGGCATAGAGCTTCTTGATGATCTCGATGTCGTAGGCATAAGAGGTTTCGAGATGGATCTCATTCTTCAGGGCTTCTTCCACCACAAAGCTGAAATGCGAACTCTTGGTACAATAACAGTAAAAGTATTTCCCCTCATACTTATGTTTTTTGAACG
>CALRQQ020000370.1:0-4115 GCA_943370345.1 Chitinophaga pinensis | reverse complement strand
GGAATACAGCCGCTACGATATGAGCTATATGTTCTTTTACAGCGAAAGACCGGGGACCCTGGCGCAGCGCCGGTATACAGACGATGTACCGCTGGATGTGAAGAAAAGAAGACTACAGGAGATCGTAGATCTGCAGGGCCGGCTTTCTTTCGAAAGCAATAAACAGGACCTCAACAAGACCTTTACCGTACTCATTGAAGGAGATAGTAAACGAAGTGAAAAGGACTGGATGGGCAGGAGTTCACAAAACAAAGTGATCGTATTCCCTAAAGAACAATACCCGTTGCAGAAAGGTGATTATGTAAAAGTACAGGTGACCGATTGTACCCAGGCCACCCTGCTGGGTAAAATCATTGTTTAATTATTAACAGGCCTGCGGGCCATGATTATGGATATTCAAAGTATTAAAAACCGTTTTGCCATCATTGGCAACTCCCCGGCATTGAACTATGCACTGCAGGTTGCGATCCAGGTGGCCGCCACCGATCTTACCGTGCTGATCAATGGGGAAAGCGGCGTGGGTAAGGAAGTGTTCTCACAGATCATTCATTCATTATCTGCCCGTAAACATAACCCCTTTATTGCTGTCAACTGCGGAGCCATACCTGAAGGCACGATCGATTCCGAACTATTCGGCCACGAGAAAGGCAGTTTTACCGGAGCCGTGGATGCCCGTAAAGGATATTTCGAAACTGTGAACGGGGGAACAATCTTCCTGGACGAAATCGGCGAATTGCCACTGGGTACTCAGGCCCGGTTACTACGTGTACTGGAAACCGGTGAGTTTATACGCGTTGGTTCTTCCAAAGTACAGAAGACGGATGTTCGGGTGATCGCGGCCACCAACAGGGATCTGCTGCAGCAGGTGCAGTCCGGCAAATTCCGGGAAGACCTCTATTACCGGCTGAGTACAGTACCGATCCGGGTGCCCGCACTTCATGATCGTCCGGAGGATATACACCTGCTCTTCCGCAAATTTGCCGCGGACTTTGCAACTAAATATAAGACCACCTCTGTACAGCTGGATGATGAAGCAAAACAACTGTTAATAAACTATCCCTGGCCGGGGAATGTGCGGGAATTGAAGAATATTGCAGAACAGATCTCTGTGCTGAGTGAGGATAAAATGATCCGGGCAAAAGATCTGACCCGGTTTTTACAACCCTATTCCAGCAACCGGATGCCGGTATTATCCGGTACATCGGCTTCGGCCAATGGTCCGGAATTTTCCAATGAACGGGAGATCCTGTACAAGCTTTTCTTTGACATGAAAAAGGATGTAACCGAATTGAAACGGATGTTCCTTGATATGTTGCAGAACCCTGAACTGGTGGCGCAGAACCCGCATATTCTGAATGAGCTGAAAGACCTCCGTCATAGCGGTCAGGAAATACTGCAACCCATGCAACTGCCGGGTACCCTTCAACCGGCTACACCCCATGCGCAACCTGTACTCATGAATAATGATATCCAGGATCATGTGGAAGTGGAAGAAAGCCTGAATATCATGGATAAGGAAAAGGAGCTGATCATAAAAGCGCTAAAGAAACATAAAGGGAAACGAAAGGATGCTGCACTTGATCTGGGTATCAGCGAACGGACCCTTTACCGTAAATTAAAAGAATACGATATAGAAGAATAATGAAAAAACGATTAACGTTGCTCCCGGCTGGCCTGTTGGCCCTGATCATTGCCCTTTCGCTGCTGACCAGCACGGGCTGTGGTATATACAAATTTACCGATGCCGCCATACCGGATTCGATCAAAACGGTCCGGGTGACCTTGCTTGAAAACAGGGCCTCCTATGTAAACCCTTCCCTGAGCCCTCAGCTGACCGATAAGCTCCGCCAGAAGATCCTGTCACAAACCAAACTCAAACAAACCAACAATGACAATGCAGATTGGGAGATCAGTGGTACCATTACCCAATATGCATTCAGTACTTCAGCGATTACCGGTCAGCAGGCTGCCAATAACCGGTTGACCGTGAGTATTTCAATCATTCTGCAGGACCGGAAGACTGACAAAACGGAAAAACATGAAGTCAGCCGGAGTTTTGAGTTCAGAGGAGATCAGTCCTTCCAGCAGGCGGAGGCCAGTCTGGCTGATGAAATGATCCGGACTCTGACAGATGATATTTTCACTAAATTATTTTCAAAATGGTAATCCGGAAACCCGGTCCCGTTTTCATATAAAAAACGATTCACTTAACTTGCAGGCATGAACGTCAGTATCAATCAATTGGTTAAATCGCTGCTGCAAAAGGATTCCCTGGAGCATTGCAGTCTGCCGGAGCTGACGGCCTATGCTGAACGTAATCCCTATTTTGGCGCCGCCCAATTGTTACTGGCTAAAAAACTGCAAACTGACTCTCCTGAAAAATTTGAAGAACAATACCAGAAAACCCTGCTCTATTTTCACAATCCCCTTTGGGTGGAGCATTTGCTGAATGATACAGGCCAGGGAGAGGTACAGAAGGAAGCGGCAGAGGTTGAACAGCCTGACCTATTGACAAGTTTACAGGTTGAGAAAGCGGTGGAAGTAGTTGAAGGTAAGGGATCGGAGGTTGGAGAAGCTGAAAAGAAGGAAGAAACTACGGTAGTTGACAACATGGATGATTTACAGATTGAAAAGGAAATAGTAGCCGAAGAAGTTAAGATGGAAGAATTAGACAGTATAGCCACTAGTGTCACGGTCGACACTCATGTTGCAGAAAACAATACAGAGCCGGTTGTGCCGGCTCCGGTGGAGGTGCAGGGCCAGGGGAATGATCTCCTTTTTGAGCCGTTTCATACCGTAGATTATTTTGCATCCCAAGGCATTAAATTCAGGGAAGAAGAACGGCCGACAGACGAATTTGGGAAACAGCTGAAGAGTTTTACGGATTGGCTGAAAACATTTAAACGTCTGCCTGCCACGGAATTGGCCAAGGCCGTTACCCCCCAGTCTGAACAAAAAGTGGAACAGCTGGCCGGTCAGTCGATCACCGACCGTGAAGTGGTCACTGAAGCCATGGCGGAAGTCTGGGAAAAGCAGGGAAACGCATTAAAAGCCATTAATATATACAGTAAATTAAGTTTGCTCGAACCCGCTAAAAGTGCTTATTTTGCAGCGAAAATTGAAGAACTAAAGAAAAAAAACTGATATGACGACTTTATTTGTGATCCTTATAATTGTGGTTTCTGCGGTGCTCGGATTGATCGTGCTGGTACAAAATCCCAAAGGCGGTGGCTTAGCCGGCAGTGTGGGTGGATTCAGCAACCAGTTAATGGGTGTAAAACAAACCACAGATGTGCTGGAAAAAGGCACCTGGATCTTTGGGGGTCTGATCGCCCTGCTGTGTCTGCTTTCTGTTTTCTTCATATCCAATACCAGCACAGCCAGTGCAGCAGATCGCGGAGTTGACCCGACCAAGGCCAACCTTCCTGCACAACAGGCTCAACCGGCTGCCACACAACAACCAGCCCCTGCTCCGGCTCCGGCACCTGCCACACCGGCAAAATAATAACCAACGTACTATTTATACAAAACCCGGTCTGCTTATTAAATGGACCGGGTTTTTTATTTAATTTGATCCCACTATGAAAAAGAAAATCATCCTGGGCACCCTTTTTCTATTGCTGGCGATTGCCGCCTTTATCGGGTATAAAACAGCCGGACCTGCCGTTTCCGACACACCGGGAAAATATCTCTATATCCGTACCGGAGAGGGAATGGATGAGCTCCTGCATAAACTGGATTCGGGAAAAGTGCTCAGCAATATTGACTGGTTTACACGTGTGGCCGGCTGGATGAACTACAAAACAGTAAAACCCGGACGCTATGAACTGAAAAAAGGCATGAGTCTGTATACCCTGATCCGTAAACTCAAAGCCGGCGATCAGGCACTCGTGAAAATGGTGATCGTAAAGGAAAGGACACGGGAAATGTTTGCCGGAAAGATGGGACGGAAATTCGATCTGGAATGTGACTCCCTGACCATGATCCGGTTTATCAATAACAATGATTCACTCCGGTCATTCGGACTTGACACCAGTACCTTTTTGTCCATCATGCTGCCCTATACATACGACGTGAAATGGAATAGTTCCCCGGCCCGGATCATCGAACAGTTC
>CALRQQ020000369.1:0-4119 GCA_943370345.1 Chitinophaga pinensis | reverse complement strand
CAATATCCCAATGTGGAACTGAAAGGTCGTTTGCGGCATGCGGATACCATCAACTATATTGGCAGTGGCAAAGCACTGGTCAGCACCTCCAATTTCGAAGGATTTCCCAATGTATTCCTGGAAGCCTGGGCCAATGGAGTGCCCGTGATGTCACTCCATGTTAACCCGGGAAATGTGATCGAAGAGGCCGGACTCGGAAAATTTGTCAATGGGAATTACGATGAACTGGCCGCCAGTATGCGGGACAATGTTACCGGAACCATACAGCCGGAACACCTGGTACAATATATTAATGATCATCATTCCATTGAAAAAGCAGCGGATAAATTTTTAACAATTGTCAGCTGATCATAATGAATAATATGCGGATACTCTTTTTTATTGATTCATTTCCTGCCGGAGGTAAAGAACGGCGGCTGGTCGAACTCATGAAAGGGTTGCGGGCGCAACCTGGTCATGTGTTTGAGCTGGTAATCATGACGAAAGATGTGCATTATAAAGAAATATTCGATCTGTGTGAGCAGGTACATTTTGTGGTCCGCAAAACAAAAAAGGATTTTTCTGTATTCGGACAGTTTCACCGGATCTGTAAATCCTTTCGCCCGGATATTGTACATTGCTGGGATAGTATGACAGCCGTATATCTGTTGCCATTGACCCTTTTTCACGGGTTCAAACTGGTCAACGGCATGATCGCAGATACCCCGGCGGTAACCGGAATCCGTAACCGGAACTGGCTGCGGGGCAAACTTACATTTCCATTCAGTCGGGCTGTGGTGGGTAATTCATTGGCCGGCCTGCAGGCTTATGGCGCGCCAAAGCATAAAAGTCATTGTATCTATAACGGCTTTAGCTTTACCCGTACGGAAAAACTGGTGGCACGTGATGAAATGCGCCGTCAATTGGCCATTGAAACACCATTAGTGGTAGGTATGGTGGCAAGTTTCTCCCGGTTTAAGGATTACCCGGTTTATTATAAAGCGGCGGAACAACTGCTGGCAGAAAGAAAGGATATCACGTTCCTCGCAGTTGGCGATTTTACTGACAGTGAAGGATCAATAGCCTTGGTTTCACCGGCTTTCCGTCCGGCTTTCCGCTTCCTGGGCAGACGATCCGATGCCGAATCACTGATCCATTGTATGGACATTTGTGTGCTGGCTACATTCACCGAGGGTATTTCCAATTCGATCATGGAATATATGGCACTGGCAAAACCGGTAGTGGCCACAGATGGCGGAGGCACGAAGGAGATCGTTGATGATGGGAAAACAGGGTATCTCGTACAGGCCGGACAAGCCGGTGAACTGGCCGATAAGATCCGGCTGTTGTTAAACGATCCGGTGAAAAGGGAAATCATGGGAACTGCCGGACAAGCGAAAGTAAGAAACCAGTTCCTGCTTTCTGTGATGGTGGACCGTTATATCACACTTTACAATAAATTAATTTCAAGGTAATAACGTTACAGGAATACCTTTAACGGCTGTTTTAAACAAAGGGCAATATGAATAACAAAATCCGTGTCGGATTATTGATCGATGATTACGGGATGACCGCCTGGGAATACCGGATGCTGGAACGGATCATGACAGGTGATTCCGGGGAAGTTGTGCTGGTGGTAAAACGAAAGCATTCCCCCATCGTTCACCGGCCCTTTAGTGCGAGGTTGAAAGAGAACCTTACACATGGTTTCTTTAAAGTGTATACTAAGATCGAACCCCGCTTATATAAAACGGAGACCAATGCATTTGCTGCTACGGACACAAAAGGCTTATTGGAGAATATACCCTTACTCGAAGTGGATTGTATCGAGAAAAAATTTTCTGACTATTTAACAGAGGCGGATGTTGAACAGATCCGGACCTATAAGGTGGATGTATTTCTGCGTCTTGGATTCCGCATTCTCCGGGGAGATATCCTCAACGCTGCAAAGCTGGGGATCTGGTCCTATCATCATGGGGATAACCGGCATTACCGTGGCGGCCCGGCCGGGCATTGGGAAGTACTCAAGCGGGAAAGAACCGCTGGTTCTATCTTACAGATTCTCACCGAGGACCTGGATGGGGGAGAAGTGCTCTATCGCTCCTGGTCCTCTGTAGATGTATCTGCCACGCGTACGATCAACAGCATGTTCTGGAAAACGGCCTTGTTTGTTCCTCGTATGCTCAACGAATTGCATCGGTTGGGAGAAACAGCCTTTATGGAAAAGATCCGACAGGAAAATGAACCTTTCCAGTTTTACAGTGGCCGGAATTACACGATCCCCCGTAATGGAGAATTCCTGCGGCTGATCATTCCCTTTTTTATGAACAGGGTATCACATAAACTCTGGAAGATCTTTCATTATCACCAATGGGTCTTATTATACTCGTTTTCAAAAACAAATCAGCCGGCTACCAGTGCTTACCGCTATAAACGACTCCTGCCGCCAGCAGACCGTTACTGGGCCGATCCCTGTGTGATACAGGATCAGGGCCGGCATTTCCTTTTTTTTGAGGAAGTGATCTATCAACAGGTGGAACGGGGACATATCGCCGTGGCAGAGATCAATGCAAAAGGATTTGTTACCAAACCTGTACGGGTTCTGGAAAGACCGTATCACCTGTCGTACCCTTTTGTTTTCAGGTATGAAGACCGGTATTATATGATCCCTGAGTCAGAAGAAAACAGTACGATCGAATTATATGAGTCGGAGAATTTTCCCTTTGAATGGACCTTTAAAATGAACCTGATGGAAGGGGTAAGGGCAGTAGATACCACTTTATTATTCAAGGATGGCAAAATATGGATGTTTGCTAATATCCGGGATATCGAAGGGGCTTCATATAGTGAGGAGCTATTCCTGTTTTCAGCCGATACATTGCTGACGACAGACTGGACGCCGCACCCCTTGAATCCAGTTGTTTCAGATGCACGTTCATCACGTCCGGCCGGCCGGATCTTTATACATAACAACCGGTATTACCGCCCTTCACAGGATTGTTCCATACGCTACGGGTATGCCACCGTTTTTAATGAGATCCTCGAATTGAGTGAAACCCGATACCAGGAACAACCTGTTACTTCTGTCACACCGGACTGGGACAAAGACCTGTATGCCACCCATACTTTTTCATCCGAGGGTGCCATTTCCGCAATGGATGCCATCATTAAGCGGCGTAAGGGCTTTCGCAAATTTTTCGGGCGTTGATAAGTACTGTCAGATGAACTGATTCTTAAACGTAAATTTACGTAGGAAAATCCTGCTAGTATAAACACTTGCTGCGACCTAACTGCTTGTTTTTTATGCTGATTATTAAGACGTAGACGAAATAAAATGAAAATTTTACGTTTTAACAAAGTCGCCAATTCCGGCTTTTTACGATAGGCGGCCTGTTTTTTTACCAATAAACCTTTTCTATGTGCGGTATTACCGGCTTTTGTGATTTTTCAAGAAAACTGACCAGGGACCACCTCCAGGCGGCTAATGAAGCCCTTCATCACCGGGGGCCCGACAGCGGGGATATCGCCCTGTTTGATGCCAGCGAAGCAAATATCGGTTTTGGCCACCGCCGTCTCTCTATCATGGATGTGACCAGCAATGGCAGTCAGCCCATGTACAGTGACGATAAGAGTGTGGTGATCATTCTGAATGGGGAGATCTACAATTTTAAAGAGATCCGGGAAGACCTCTTGCAAAAAGGGTATAAATTCCATTCCGATTCAGATACCGAAGTGGTGCTCAAGTGTTACCAGGAATACGGGATCGGTTCTGTTGAAAAATTCATCGGCATGTTCGCCTATGCCATATACGATCAGCCAAAGCAGGAACTCTATATCCTGCGTGACCGTGCCGGGGTAAAGCCACTCTATTATTATCATGCCAACAATACTTTTCTGTTTGCCTCCGAACTGAAGTCCTTTCACGCTTACCCGTTATTTGAAAAACAGATCGAGCCACAGGCCGTTTCTTTGTTTTTTAAATATGGATATATCCGTGATCCCTTTACCATTTTCCGGAATACCCATAAGATCCGGCCAGGGCATTATATCAAGATCGATATACGCAGTAAGACCGTAACGGACCATAAGTACTGGGATGTAGTGGAGCATTATAACAAGCCCAAACTCCATATCTCAGAG
>CALRQQ020000368.1:0-4133 GCA_943370345.1 Chitinophaga pinensis | reverse complement strand
CAATACGGTTGCCTCACAAAATAAAAAAGAGAGCAGCACCAAAAAAGATACCACACCTGTATTGACCGGAGAAGAAAGTTCCGGTTTGCTGGCTGAGAAAAATATTCATAACACGACACACAATTATGCACTCGTAGAGGGAACTGCAGCCATTAAAGAATTGGTACAAACGCTTTTACAGCAACCCGAGATCTGTTTTGATACCGAAACCACCAATATAGATGCCAATGAAGCAGAGCTCGTGGGCCTGAGTTTCTCGCATAAAAAAGGAGAAGGGTTTTATATTCCCTGTCCGGCAGACCAGCAGCAAACAAAATCGATCCTGGATTTACTGGATCCGCTATTTGCTTCCACAACCATTACCTGGGTGGGACAGAATCTCAAATACGATATGCTCGTATTAAAATGGTACCACAAAGAACTGAAAGGAAAGATCTTTGATACCATGCTCGCACATTATGTGATTGAGCCGGAGGGCCGGCGCAGCATGGATCTGCTGAGTGCGCAATACCTCGGTTATGAACCCGTGCATATAGATGAACTTATCGGTAAAAAAGGAAAGACACAAGGGAATATGCGGGATGTGGAAGTAGAAAAGGCAAAAGAATATGCCGCAGAAGATGCTGATATTACCCTGCAGCTGAAACAGGTATTTGTGCCGCTGCTGAAAGAAAAAGAAGTAGAAAAAGTATTTGAAGAAGTGGAAAACCCGCTGGTTCAGGTGCTGACGGATATGGAATTTGAGGGTGTAAAGATCGATGTGGATTTTCTGAAAGATTATAGCAAGGAACTGGAGAAGGATGCCAAACAGTTTGAAGAGAATGTATATGCGCAGGCCGGTGTGCGGTTTAACCTTGCATCGCCCAAACAGCTGGGAGAGGTTTTATTTGATCTCCTGAAAATAGATCCCAAAGCCAAAAAAACAAAGACCGGTCAGTACGCTACCGGCGAAGATGTATTACAGAAACAGGCTTCCAATAACCCGATCGTAGCCGATATCTTAGGCTTCCGGGAATTGACCAAACTGAAAAGTACTTATGTTGATGCGTTACCGGAAATGATCAACAGTAAAACCGGCCGCGTACATACGTCTTATGCACAGGCCGTGGCCGTTACGGGAAGATTGAGCAGTAATAATCCCAACTTACAGAATATCCCCATACGCAGCGACAGGGGAAGGGAAATACGCAAAGCTTTTATTCCACGCGATAACAACCGGATACTGGTGAGTGCGGATTACTCGCAGATAGAACTCCGGATTGTAGCGGCCATCAGCGGTGATCCGAATATGTGTGAGGCATTTAAGGAAGGCAAAGACATTCACACTGCCACTGCAGCCAAAGTATATAATATACCCGAGGCGGAAGTAACCAAAGAAATGCGTTACAAAGCCAAGAGCGTGAACTTCGGTATCATTTACGGACAGGGTGCTTTTGGTTTGGCAGAAAATCTTTCCATCTCTCGATCCGAAGCAAAAGAGATCATTGATAATTATAAAAAAGAGTTTGTAGGCATTACTTCTTACATGGACGATACGGTTCGTTTTGCACAGCAGAATGGATATGTAGAAACCCTGATGGGAAGAAAACGCTGGCTGAAAGATATCAATTCATCCAACTTCACCGTAAGGGGGTATGCGGAGCGAAACGCCATTAACTCGCCTATACAGGGAACAGCGGCAGATATGATCAAGCTGGCCATGATCAAGATCCACAAGGAAATGAAAAAAGGTGACTGGCGATCCAAAATGATCCTGCAGGTACATGATGAATTGGTGTTTGATGCGGTGAAGGAAGAAGCTGAAGCACTGAAAAAGCTGATCATCGATAATATGACCACCGCCATGATCCTGCCCAACGGTGTACCGGTGGAAGCAGAAGTGGGCGAGGGTAGCAACTGGCTGGAAGCACATTGATCTGATCTCCCCGAAAGGGTAAATACAATTATTATGACCAACGAAGAAACCATCAACCGCTTTTACACGGCTTTTCAGCAACTGGATTATGCTACCATGCAATCCTGCTACCACCACGAAGCGGTTTTTAGCGATCCTGTATTCGGGTTGCTGGATAGTGCCGAAACAAGGGCCATGTGGGAAATGCTGTGCAAACGGGCAAAGGATTTTTCGCTGGTATATGGAAATATCCAGTTGCTGGACGAAGAATATACCACCTGCAACTGGACCGCCTCCTACCTGTTTTCCAAAACCGGGCGCAGGGTGGTGAACCGGATTACGGCCCACATGAGATTCAAGGACGGATTGATCATTGAACACTCGGATGCTTTTGCTATTTATAGCTGGACAAGACAGGCGCTGGGCTTACCGGGATTGTTACTTGGCTGGTCGGGCTGGATGAACCGCCGGATACAACGCCAGGCAAAAGAGGGTTTGGCCAAATTCATGGAGAGTAGCAACTAAAACTACATCATCGAAAACAGCAGAAAAAAAGCTTCGAGCATGGCTACCAGCATGATTGTTTTGCGGAAAAGCCTGCGCCAAAAAGAATCCCGGATCAGTGTGCGGTTACGCAGCACAAAATAAAGTGCAGTTAGTGCAAGCAACAGCAAGATCCAGCGCTGTGTAGCGAAAGAAGATTGGAAAACCGGCAATACATGGGCATACAGGCTTTCCATCTCCGACATTTTCTTTCCTTTGCTATCCGCGTCGATGAGGAACCAACTGGTGATGGCATAGGCGCCGGGAGAAACCAGCACGGCAGATAGCGCTAAAAAATCCCTGTTTTTCATACTGGTAAGGTAAATAAAAATGGAAATCGGTTATATCATTTCTTATATTTAATCAATGAACTGGGCTTATTTTTTTAAAAGCATCTGGCTAATCGGAGGGCGGTATTTTATGATCGCCGGACTGGCTTTCCTGCTTTTTTACATTGTTTGGCGAAACCGTTTCATTTATCAAAAAATACAGACCCGTTTTCCCAAAAACCAGGATTACCTGCGGGAGATCTTTTATTCCTTTCTTACCATTTGTATCTTTTCATTCGTGTCGGTGGTGCTGTTCGTTCATCCGCAAGTAGCACCCCATACCACCCGTTACCTGCAGATCTCAGACTATGGCTGGACCTACTATTTTTTGGTATATCCACTGATGTTCCTGATGCATGATACCTATTTCTATTTCTCGCACCGGTTAATGCATCACAAAGCGCTGTTCAAATGGTTTCACCTCGTACATCATAAATCTACCAACCCTTCTCCCTGGGCGGCTTATGCTTTTCATCCGTTAGAGGCAGTAGTAGAAGTGGGAATAGTCATCATCTTCCTTTTTACTATTCCCATTCATAAATCACACTTGCTCATCTTTTTCCTGATGATGATCATCTACAATGTATATGGGCACTTGGGTTATGAATTATATCCGAAGGGTTTCAGTAAAAGTGCTGTTGGCCGGTGGATCAACACCTCGGTTAATCACAACCAGCATCACCAGTATTTTACCGGCAACTATGGTTTGTATTTTCTTTTTTGGGACCGTGTTTTCGGGACCGTGCGCGAAGATTATGATGTGAAATACGAAGAGGTAAAAGCGAGACAGCAGACCCTTGCTACCGGCGCATAAGCTGAACTCAATTGGCAACCACCCAATTGTAAAATTGTATGCCCCCCTTTCCGTTGATGGTGATGGTTTTGTTATTTCTTCCCAGCTGCAGGTTTAGCTGATTCGCGCCTTTCTGCAGTGGAATTCTCACATATTGTATTTGCGCAGGTAATGACTGCCAGTTACGTGTATCTGCTTTTTCTGTTGCGGTATTAAAAATATTAACCAGTAATCCTGCCGTTAATGCAGCCGCATCAGCATTGCGTTTCTTTTTATTCTCGTCTTTTTCTTTACTGTTATTTTTAACCAGTTCCTTGGCGGCTGCAGAAGCGCCGGCTTCGGTCAGTTTTTTTACAAGCTGACGGGTTAAGGCCGACGTCACTTCTTTCAGGATCCGTTCTTTCTGGATCTCAGGAGCAAGGGTATTGATATCTTCAGCCAGTTCTGCCCTAAAAGTAGTTCCGTTAAGAGATACGACCGCAGGTGCGCTGCTGTAGGGTTTGGGTACATAAGAAGGAACCGCAACGCGAACAGTGCGGAACTCATTCAGCGAAGAAGAAGAGGGCGACATGCG
>CALRQQ020000367.1:0-4135 GCA_943370345.1 Chitinophaga pinensis | reverse complement strand
CGAAATCAAAGCCCATCCGCATGCTGGCCTGGTCGAGCCCAAAGAAATTCTTGTACCCTTTGTCCAGTTGTCCAAAGCGGTGCAGGATACGGAAGTCCATGGTGCCGGGGTTCAGGAATTCCATCGAATGTCCATTGATCACGCGGGGTGATTTAAAAGCGTATTTGATGCGTTCCTTTTTGGGTTTCTCTTCCCCCAACAGTTTAAGCAGGTCTTCATCCTGTGCAAAGATCCGGGTGGAACTCAGCAGAAGAGTGAGGCCAAGGAGGCCATGTAGCAGCTTCTTCATCATGTGTTGAATTAGTATTGATTATTTTAAAGGCTCCAGGGAGCAAACCACATCGATCTTGGCTGTTTTTGCCACCTTATCTGCTACCAGTCCGGGTATACTTACACTATAATCGGACAGCAGGACATTAAAGCTCGCAACCGCCTGGATCTTCCCGCCTGTAATGGTGAGTTTACCGGTTGTTTCCACATCTTTTGTTACACCGTGCATGGTAAGCTTGCCTTTTACCGTTACACTGTAAGTGCCATCTTTTGTATAATTGACGGCATCATTATTACTGACCGAGCCTTTAAATTCGGCCTTGGGAAACTTGTTGCTTTCCACATAGTTCTCATTGAAGTGTTCTTCCATCAGGGCCCTTTCAAAAAGGAAGCCCTTCATCAGTACGGCAAACTGCATGGCCCCTGATTTGGTATCCAGTACACAGGTTGCGGTCTTATTCACGCCTTCAATTTTCTCCGGCGAAGAAGAGGTGGTCGCATCAAATGTGATACGGCCGGTCTTGGTAAAATATTTCTGTGCTGACGCTGTCATACTCAACAGCAATACGGCTGTGACTATAAAAAAAAGTTGTTTCATGTGAAGTGATTTAGGGGTTGTGTGTATGTTTATTTCTTTTCAATAATGGCCCTGTTCAGGATCAGGTCTGAACCCAGCATTTCATCCGCATTGTATCCGGTACATATACCTTTCAAAACGGCCTTATTGCCTTTTACCAGTGTTGCGGCCTGTGCATTGTGCAGACTGTCCATGCTGAACCGTACAGAAGACATGGAGGCGGTATCGCCAAGAACCACGGAATAAAAACCCTTGTCATCCCTAAGCAGGTCTTTTACCAGTCCGTCTACCTGCAGTACTTTACCCAGGTATCTGGCATTGGCTGCTTTTTCATCTTTCTGGTATTCGTCCAGCAAGGCCACCGCTGTTGCGGTGAAGTCAGCCTTCAGGTCGGCTGTATCTTTTTGTTTCCGGTTGTATTCCTGGTAAGCGTAATAAGCTCCACCTGCGCCGGCAATCAGCAGTATGGCAATTACCCAGGTGATTATTTTTTTCCGTTTCATGACTGGTGGTGTTAGATATGTTTAGTTGTTTAGTGAGCCGCTGTCGATCCATTTTTTGATCACGGCGATCTGGCAGTTCGTCATCTTGGTTGTACCCTTAGGCATAGGTGAATAGCCGGCTGCATGAGCGATCGTTCCATAGAGTTTTCCACTCTGGGCCATCGTCTTATCTGCCGTATAGGTACCCATCAGCTGATTGCCCGAGGGGAAGCTCCCGGTGTGACAACTATAGCAGTATTGCTGTAGTAGCGGCACTACTTTTTGTGCATAGGACACTGTGCCGGATGAATCGGTACAGGGGCCTGTATTGCCGCCGTATAAAAGATCGGCTTTATCATAATAACAGGAACTGATCAATGCCATGGTCCCGATGAGTAATGCCGCAAGGGATAATTTCATTTTCATGTTGTTCATTTTAATTATTCAGGGATCCGTTGGCGATCCATTTCTGCACCTGGGTGATCTCGCAATCGGAGAGTTTTGCGGCATTCTTCGGCATGGCGGAAAATCCAGACTGATGTGCCACAGAACCGTATAATTTTCCGTTCAGGGCGATCACTTTAAGAGCTGCATAGGTAGATACATCGATATTGCCACCCAGGTTACCCGGGTTATGACAACCGGCACATTTGGCATCCATCAGGGGTTTGATCGCCCCGCTGTAGGTAAACACAGCCGTATCACAACGACCCACACAGGCATTGTTCTTTGCTCCCTGGTTGATCCATTTTTGTAACATGGTTTTTTGTGCCGTGGTGAAAGCGGGCATCGGAGGCGGAGGCATCCGGTCACCATCTGTACGAATGACCTCTTTATAGAGTTTACTACCGGATGCATTACCAGGCGATACATAACGAACGATATTAGCATACGTGGTCAGGTTCACGCCTTCCGCATGGGTAATGGCGTCATGACAACCACTCATGGTACAATTGGAAGAGATCAGCGGCATGATATCGTTCACAAAATAAACTGTATCCGGACTACAGGTATTGGCTGAGCCGGTGCCGCCACCCGTGCCGCCGCCAGTACCTCCACCGGTACCCGGATACAGGATTTCATGCTGACAGGCATTGAGGATCACCAGGCCGGCAGCCAGTAATCCGATCGCATAGATTAATTTGTTCTTCATGATCGTTGATTTGATTTAACAATGAGTACGGACACCGGCCGTTGTTCCTGCAGTATTAGTCAGCAACAACCAGCAGATCGTAACCGGTTTGTACAAAAGAGATCGGGTGAATGAGAAAGGAGGCTATGCCAGTCGCGGAGGTTGTAACACGACAGATAAAGGTATTTCAGGAATAGGGCCGGATAAGTGTGAACGATAAGACGGGGTTTCCCATAAGTAAATAGTATGTTCAGGTAATACTTTAACCATGGGTGAATACACCATGGCTGTTGTATTATGATGCTGAAGATCATGAAAGGGTAATTGTTGATCCTGATCATTATCCGTACTGACGCCATCATCTCCGCCGTAATGCATGAGGAAAAAGTCAATAAAACCAAGGGTGGGTTTTTGTTCCTGATGACGGTTGTAATGATCGAGTAAAAGCGGCAATTTGAATACCTGCCCTGCTTCGGTATTACCAAAGAGGTGTAGACTAATCAGCAATATTGCCAGTTTTTTACGCATTTGTGACAATCAAATATCCAAAAATGATGCCATATGAAGCGTAACGCAGGTCACTTATTTATTATTGCCGCCAAATAAGTATAAGCCACAGTTTATACCGCAATTAACAAATAACTGTTAGGGCATTTTTACGTACTAACGCAAAAGCAGTTCACAAGGCTTCAGACCTGTATGCTTTTTGAAAGCGGTGGAGAAGTGGGAAATGGATGAATAGCCCAGCATCATAGAGACTTCAGTAACACTTAAACCCTTCTCATAAAGGAGGTATTTGGCGTGTTCCATCCGCTGACTTTGATAAAAGTCAAACACCGTGGTGCCAAACAATTCCTTGAATCCTTTCTTGAGGTAACATTCATTGATAGCCACTTTACGGCTGAGTTCTTTGATGGTGATGGGTTCACCGATATGCTGAATAAGGATCTCCCGGGCTTTGACAATTTTTTCGCGATCGGCTTCATTGGCCAGGAACTTACAACTGATCACATCGATCTCTTTTTCCCCGAGCATACAATCGAGAGAATAGAGCAGCAACATCTGGGTCTGGGCATTGATATAGATATTCTCCAGGCTATCGCTGTACGTATGGTTAAGCACCCCTTCTAATACCATCCGTGTTTTACCACAAAGCGGCAGTATCTTGGTAAATGAGGAGTTATGGCGAAAGCTGAGGATATTCTCCGTCAATGCCGCATTACCTTTCCGGGGTTTTACAAACTGACTCAGGTGGGTGGGGGTAAACCGGAAACTCACTAGATCAATACTATCCACCCGTTCCATACAGGACCTGGAGGCATTGAACTGACAGAGATCACATTCCGTGTCTTTTTTGCGGCAATAGACATTCCCGCTCACACAGAATTTCAGTTCTAGGTAATTCTCTTTGGGGGTTGATTTCGTATAATGGTACACAAGCATTCCGGTATCTTCCATATTCCACTGCGAATGCCGGCGATAACGTTGGATAGAATACTGCACTGAGCCTGGGATCTGTTGTTCCCGCTCCTGGAGCAGGGAAAATTCGTCCTGCATCAGGGTTTGTTTGTAAGCCAGGGTCAGTATATCCGGGGGCGTATGCATTTCATGGCAAAATTACTGCTTCTCCCTGAAATTAATGGTGTAACACCGGCTGATCCTGATCAGGCGCTG
>CALRQQ020000366.1:0-4157 GCA_943370345.1 Chitinophaga pinensis | reverse complement strand
ACGGCCCGCAACTGAAGGATTATAAGTCCAACACTTATATGGACGGTGATATGGAGATCCGCTTTGCGATCGGTCCGGAAGAGACCAAACAATTAGATACACAGAAATTAGCAGCCAATTTCCTGGTAAAGGAACTCATGACCGCCGATAAGATCAAACTGGTGTATTCGCATTACGACCGGGTGATCATCGGGGGAACTAAACCGGTCAACAAAGCAGTAACCCTGCCCAATCATCCTGAATTAAGAGCAGAGTATTTCCTCGAAAGACGGGAACTCGGCATCATCAATGTGGGTGGTACCGGAACAGTAACAGCGGATGGTAAAAAATACAAAGTGGAACAACTCTCCTGTCTCTATCTCGGTAAAGGCACGAAGAATGTCAGTTTTGCATCGGCTTCAAAAAAGAACCCGGCCTTGTTCTATCTCTTATCCGCACCGGCACATGCCACTTATCCCACAACCATGTTCACCAAGGAGCAGGCCTCCCCGGTTGACCTGGGTGCAGCAGAAACCGCAAATAAGCGTACCGTTTATAAATACATTCATCTGGATGGCATCCGGAGTTGTCAGCTCGTCATGGGACTGACCGTAATGGCTCCCGGAAGTGTGTGGAACTCGATTCCCCCGCACACACATACGCGCCGGATGGAAGTGTATTTCTATTTCGGCTTACCGGAAGAACACCGCATCATGCATTTTATGGGGAATCCGAAAGAAACCCGTCATATGGTAATGGCGAATAACGAAGCCGTGATCTCCGCTCCGTGGAGTACTCACTATGGTTGCGGCACCACCAATTACGGTTTCATCTGGGGTATGGCCGGTGAGAATTTAGTGTATACCGATATGGACCCGGCTCCTGTGGCCAGTTTAGTATAATATGAAGAAAGTATGCTGTTTTGGTGAACTCTTATTGCGTCTTCCGCCGGCCAACGGCGGTGAATGGCTGCGTCATAACCAGCTGCCCGTTTTTGTGGGTGGTGCGGAACTGAATGTCGCCACCGCATTGGCCACCTGGCAGCAGCCCGTGAAATATTGTACGGCCTTACCCGATAATATCATATCAAAAGATATCCGGGATTACTTAGAGCAGAAAAAGATCGACACTTCATCTGTGATCCTCTCCGGCGAACGCATCGGCCTTTATTACCTCAAAGAAGGGGCCGACATGAAGAGCCAGGAGAATGTATTTGACCGCAGGTATTCTTCTTTCTCCACCCTTGGTACCGGTGTGGTGGATTGGGACAGTATCCTGGACGATGTATCCTGGTTTCATTTCAGTGCCATTGCGCCTGCGGTCAGTGCAACTGCCGCTGCGCTTTGCAAAGAAGCCCTCGAAGCAGCAAAGAAAAAAGGAATAACGATCTCCATCGATCTGAATTTCCGTTCGCTCCTATGGAAATACGGGAAAGAGCCGATCGATGTGATACCCGAACTGGTAAGCTATTGCGATGTAGTGATGGGTAATATCTGGGCGGCCCATTCTTTATTGGGTATTCCGCTGGACGAACAGCTGATTGGGTACAAAGCATACAGTACCCATGCCACGTATACCGCCGAACAGATCTTCGACCGGTACCCGGGCTGCCGCTGGATGGCCAATACCTTCCGGTTTGATGGCAACCCTGAGGAGATCCGCTATTTTGCCACGCTGAATACAAGCAGCGGACAGGTGGTATCGCCGGTATTTCAGACAAGTTCCGTAGTGGACAAGGTCGGCAGCGGGGATTGTTTTATGGCCGGACTGATCTATGGCATAAGTAACGATCATGCACCGGATGAGATCATCAGTTTTGCGGCCGCCGCGGCTTTTGCCAAGCTGCAGGAAAAAGGAGATGCCACGCGTAATAGTGTGGAACAGATAAATAATTATTTACAAAACCCTGTTTTTAATTAATCAGACATTATTCAATCAACACAAAAATTCGACGACATGAGCAAGAAAGTAGTAACCCTCGGTGAGATCATGCTGCGTTTATCCACCCCCGATTTCAAACGTTTTGTACAAGCGGATACATTTGATATCACGTATGGTGGTGGCGAAGCCAATGTGGCCGCAGCCCTGTGTAACTATGGCCTCAATGGCACATTTGTAACCAAAGTTCCCAATAACCCGATCGGACAGAGTGCCATCAACCACCTGCGCCGTTATGGGGTAGACACCCAATACATTGCCCGTGGTGGTGAGCGTCTTGGTATCTATTTCCTGGAGACCGGTGCATCCATGCGTGCGTCGCAGGTAGTTTACGACCGTGCCGGTGCATCCATTGCCGATGTAAACATGGATGAGTTTGACTGGGATAAAATTTTTGACGGTGCCGACTGGTTCCATACCACCGGTATCACGCCGGCCCTGAGTGATAAAGCCGCCGCTTTAGCTGAAGCTGCATTGAAAGCCGCGAAAGCCAAAGGCATTACCACCAGTATCGACCTGAACTACCGGAAAAAACTCTGGAGTAAGGAGAAAGCCCGTGAAGTAATGACCCGTCTCTGTCATTTTGTAGATGTATGTATCGGTAACGAAGAAGATGCGGATACCACATTGGGTTTCAAAGCCGGCGAAACCGATGTAACCAAGGGCGAACTGCATTTAGATGGTTATAAAGATGTATTTCAGCAGATGAAGGCCAAATTTGGTTTCAAGTTCATCGCTTCTTCCCTGCGCGAAAGCCACAGTGCCAGCGATAATGGATGGAGTGCCCTGGTATACGATGGTACTGATTTCTACCATACCAAAAAATACAATGTACGGATCGTTGACCGTGTGGGTAGTGGCGACAGTTTTGCCAGCGGCCTGATCTATGGTCTGGTAACCGGTATGT
Organism: Chitinophaga pinensis; assembly: GCA_943370345.1. Classification (GTDB taxonomy): domain Bacteria; phylum Bacteroidota; class Bacteroidia; order Chitinophagales; family Chitinophagaceae; genus JJ008. Next base: position 1,333 of record CALRQQ020000366.1, on the reverse strand, counting down.
CCATGCCTGATGCCGCCGAATTCGGCGTAGCCGCTTCTGCCCTCAAGCATACCATTCCGGGTGACCTGAATCATGCGACATTGGGTGAAGTGAAGGATCTGATGAAGGGAGATGGCTCTGGTCGTGTTCAGCGATAAGAAACAGTGAGTGGTGAGTAGTGAGTGATACACACTCTCCACTCACTACTCATCACTCAACTAATTTTACTTCTAAAAATCAGTTATATGGTCATAGATACATTAGCTAACGCCCCGAAGTACTTCTCCGTAAACCCGCTGTTCGAAAAAGCCTTCGCCTTTATCAGCAACACTGACTTAGCGAATGCACCGGACGGGAAACAGGAGATCAGTGAGGGACTGAAAGCAATATTCAGCAATGCGCCTGGCAAGACAGCCGAAGCGAGTCTGGCCAAGTTTGAATGTCATAACAAGAACATTGACATCCAGCTTTGTATCAGTGGCGTGGAGACCATCGGTTGGACACCTCGCGAGAAATGTGTAACGCCCAACGGGGATTATAATGCCGAAAAGGATGTACAGTTGTACCACGACAAGGCAGATACCTTCTTTCAACTTACGGATGGACAGTTTGCCATTTTCTTTCCGGAAGATGTGCACGCACCGATGATCGCCGATGGTGTAGTTAAGAAACTTGTAATAAAGGTTAAGATATAGAATACGTTGAAGGTTTAGCGTTGAGAATTAACCCTCAATGCTGAACTTCCAACCCTCAACATTCAACTCTCAACAAAACATACCATGAGTAATACAAAAAAAATAACCGATGCCATCATCGCCCAGGGCATCCTCCCCCTCTACTTCAATCCGAGTGAAGAGATCAGTCTTGATACCCTGAAAGCGATCTACCGCGCCGGGATTAAAGCTGTGGAATACACGAACCGTGGAGAAGCTGCGCTGAGTAATTTTAAGAAGATGGTGGAACTGCGGAATACCGAAATGCCCGGCTTGTTATTAGGTGTGGGTACCATTAAGAATATGGGCCATGCCAATGATTACATGGCAGCGGGTGCTGACTTCCTGGTGAGTCCCGGGTTCGTGCCGGATGTGGCTGCGTACTGTGTGGCCAATGATATCTTTTATGCACCGGGTTGTATGACTCCTACTGAGATCATCGCTGCGGAGAATGCCGGTATCGGGTTCATCAAATTATTCCCCGGAAATATGCTGGGTACCGAGTTTTTGACCACAATTAAGGATATCTTTCCTAAACTGTTGTTTATGCCCACCGGTGGGGTGGATACCACGAAGGAAAGTATTGAAAGCTGGTATAAGGCCGGTGTTTGTGCCGTGGGCATGGGCAGCAAGCTGATCAG
>CALRQQ020000365.1:0-4173 GCA_943370345.1 Chitinophaga pinensis | reverse complement strand
CGCGTAGGTACCCGCATGATGCATGACCTACTGCAGAAGATCTGTGACAATAAGGCCACACAGATCGACTTAGACCGGTTGGAAGAACTGGCGGTATATGTTAAAGAGACCAGTCTCTGCGGACTCGGTGGCTCTGCCCCCAATCCTTTACTGAGTACCCTGCGTCATTTCCGGTCCGAATATGAAAACCGGATCCTGCATCATGATTAAACTGACCGATTCAACGAGCAACTATGAACACGATACCCATCATCATAGACGATAAAAAGATCGAAGCCGACCCCGGGAAGTCCATCCTGGAGATCTGCCGCGAAAATGAAATAGACATCCTCACGATGTGTCACCTGAAAGGGATCCTCGATATCGGTGCCTGCCGGCTCTGCTTAGTGGAAATTGAAGGCGTGAACAAACTGCTCAGTGCCTGTACCACCAAAGTGGCCCCGAATATGATCATCCGCACCAATACTGATCGCATTCGCAAATACCAACGGATCACCACTGAATTGCTTTTTGCAGAACGCAATCACGTCTGCGCGGTCTGTGTGGCCAATGGTAAATGTGAACTGCAGGACCTGGGCTACCATGTCGGATTAGACCATATCCGCTATCCGCACCTGTTCCCGCAATGTGAAGTGGATACGTCTCACCCCTGGTATGTACTCGATCATAATCGCTGTATCATGTGCACCCGTTGTGTGCGTGTCTGCAATGAAGTGGAAGGCGCACACAACTGGGATATCAAGAACCGTGGTCACCAGGTCCGGATCATTTCCGACTTCGATACCCCCTGGGGTGAATCTGTCACCTGCACTTCCTGCGGCAAATGCCTGCATGCCTGTCCTACCGGCGCCATCTGGCCCAAGGCGATCGTGCAGGGACAACTGAACAAGAATCCGGGGATGGTGACGGAGCTGGTGGAGAAGAGGAAGATGAAGCTGTAAGCAGGTGTCGGGTGTCAGGGCCTGCTAAGTTGATATTCCAAAAAAGTGAACGTATGTAATGCTATTAATAGTACAGATCAAAAGCCTGAAAGGCTGATATGATTCTAGTAATTGATTGGCTGATGATGAAATAAACCCCGAAGGGGTGATATGATTATAAAAACAAAAAGATGGCAAAGAAAAAAATTGCAACGATCTGGCTTGGCGGCTGCTCCGGTTGCCACATGTCCCTGCTGGATATCGACGAACGCATACTCGAGGTGGTCAAGCTTGCTGACATCGTAAAAAGTCCCGTGGTGGATGGCAAAGAACTGCCCGAAGTGGATATTGCCCTGGTGGAAGGATCCATTACCAGTGATGAACATTATAAGGAGATCCTGCATATCCGCAAACAGGCCAAGACCCTGATCGCATTAGGCGACTGTGCCGTGATGACCAATGTGACCGGTATGCGCAATTACTTTCCGCTAAAAGAAGTGATCGACGCCGCTTATGTCAATGCCGTGAGCAATGACGGAAAAGGAGAACTGCCCGATCATCCTTGTCTCTTACGCCTCAATGATAAAGTTGTGCCCCTGCAGGAAGTGGTAAAAGTGGATTTTGTGATCCCCGGTTGCCCGCCCGACGCGGATACTATCTTCTATGTACTGGCCGAATTCCTCAATGACCGTCTGCCTGATCTGGGTAAGACCAAAAAACTGAAATATGGATAAGCGTAAAATATTTATCTCGCCCGTTACCCGCATCGAAGGACATGCCAATATCACTATTGAAATGAATGATGATGGCTCGGTACACGATGCACAGTTTCATGTAAATGAATTCAGGGGCTTTGAAAAATTCTGCGAAGGCCGGATGTATACGGAAATGCCGACGATCACGCCGAGGATCTGTGGTATCTGTCCCACCAGCCATACCCTCGCCAGTGTAAAAGCCTGTGAAATGATCCAGGGGATCAAACCCACGTACACAGCTAACCTGCTTCGCAGACTGATGCATATCGGGCAGAACCTTTCATCGCATGCCTTGTCTTTCTTCCATTTGTCAGCCCCCGATTTTCTGTTGGGCTATGACAGTGATCCGGCCAAACGCAATATCATTGGAGTGGCCGAAAAATTTCCGGATATCGCTTTACGAGGTATCCGGCTGCGGAAATTCGGACAGGAGATCAGTGAACGCATCACCGGTAAGAAAATACATATCATGGGCATCGTCCCCGGTGGTATGGCTTATCCGCTGACGGAAGAGAACCGCAAGGCTTTATTAGACTGGATACCCGAGGCCAAACAAACGGTACAGCTCGGACTCAACATCATCAAAAAATTTCATGAAGAGAACGGGGAAATGGTGCAATCCTTTGCCAGTTCACCCAGTTTATACCTCGGTACAGTAGGACCCGGTGGCGAACACGAACTCTATGATGGCAAGCTGCGCTTTATGGATGAGGAAGGGGTGATACTGAATGACCAGGTGAGTCCGGAACGATACCTTGAATTTATTGCGGAACGCTCTGTCAACTGGTCCTACCTCAAGTATCCTTATTACAAGCCCTATGGATTTGAGAAAGGGATCTACCGGGTGGGGCCACTGGCCAGGCTTAATGTCTGCAGCCGCATGAAGACCCCGCTGGCGCAGGATGAGTTTGAACAGTTCAGGCAATTGAATGGCGGTCGCCCGGTGCATGGTACATTCTATTATCACTATACACGACTGATCGAAGCATTGAGTGATGTGGAAGATGCGGAACGTATTTTAAATGACAAGGAAGTGACTTCCCTGCATATCCAGCACCATGGCCGCTGGAATTATGAAGAAGGCATTGGCAGTTCAGAAGCGCCGAGAGGAACCTTATTCCACCATTATAAAACGGATGAAACCGGTAAGCTTATCAATGTGAACCTCCTGATTGCGACAGGACAGAATAACCCTTGTATGAACCGTTCGGTACTCGAAGTAGCCCGTCAGTATGTAAAAGGAGATGATATTAAAGAAGGCATGCTCAACCGGGTAGAGTCCACGATCCGTTGTTATGATCCCTGTTTATCTTGTTCCACCCATGCGATCGGGAAAATGCCCATGGTGATCGAGTTGAAAGATAGAAAAGGAAACCTATTGCGTTCGATTGAACGTTACTGACTTTCATGTCCATTGATCCATCCGAGAATAGTGCTGACCGCCTGGTCAGCATTTTTCTTTCCGCGAGGGGATAATTTTTCTTCGAGATCAAGATCCCAGGCCCCTACCCCGCATACCCATACGGAGAGCTCCTTGTTATAAACCAGTTTGGCGAGTTGCATCAGCAACGGCGCACTGGCATGATGTGATTGCGGGCTGCCGGCAGCATCCATTGCTGTAACCTGTTTGAAGTCCACCGGTGATGCTTCCAGTTTGGCATCCACGATCACGGTATGAGTGGCGGTCAGCATTTCATCCAGCAGGTCGCTGGTAATTTGTTGTACCGTGATGGTTCGTACTCCAGGGAGTTGTAATGCGTCCAAACGGGCAGCCACATACGCGCCGATGCCATCGTCGCCCATCAGGGTATTGCCCACCCCCACGATCAATATGTTTTTATGATGATGCATGACTAAAAACCACCATCCATCCTTCAAATTTCCTCTTTATCCCGATAGAAAAGGCTGTTTTTAAAAATTCCCCTAGATTTGTTCTTCTTTTAAGCACAGCATATGAAGTACTGCTAAGGTTCGCTCCCATTTTAATCCGGGTCATCCGGGTAAGAACCTGATTTTATCGGACCACTGATCAGCCTGCAATACAGCATTGCAGCATATTCCCATTATTCGTTATTTACTAAAAGTATTTCACTCATGTTGAAACAACCAACCAACAAGGTTTCTCATTTTATTGCCATTATAAAGCAATCGCTCAAAGGCGGGGAGCACGATTATACCCAGGGCTCCATCCGCGGGGCCATTGTACTGCTCGCCATACCCATGATCCTTGAGCTCATGCTCGAATCCGTCTTTGCCGTGGTGGATATGTATTTTGTCAGTCACCTCCCGAACAGTGAAGATGCGATCGCTACAGTCGGTCTCACCGAATCGGTGATCACCATCATTTATACCATTGCCATGGGACTCGGGATGGGTGCCACGGCCGTGGTGGCCCGTCGTATCGGGGAAAAGAACCCGGAGGCAGCTGCCCATGCCGGTGCCCAATCCATCCTGATCGGGATCATTGCAGCCTTGGTGCTCAGTACGGCCGGACTCAT
>CALRQQ020000364.1:0-4188 GCA_943370345.1 Chitinophaga pinensis | reverse complement strand
GTACGGCAACGCCACCCTGCAGATCGGCGACGGTGATCATATAGCCGTACATACCGGTATCATTACCCTGAGCGATTTCCGGCAGAAGCATGTGGCGGCCGGTGGTGAAGGAGCCCCATTGGCCGTATATGGTGATTACCTGGTGTTCTCAAAGAAAGGGGAGAACAGGATCATGCTGAACATCGGGGGTATTGCCAATTTCACGTACCTGCCGGGCGATCTGGATGCTTCCAAGGTATTCAGTACGGATGTTGGACCCGGCAATACCATGATGGATGCCTTGATCCAAACGAATTATCCCGGTGAATACTATGATAAAGATGCGGCTGTAGCCCGTAAAGGAAATATCAATCAGGCATTACTGGCAGCACTCAGACAGGATTCGTTTTTCCGTAACCCGTTTCCAAAAACGATCGGGCCGGAATTATTCAATATGCATTACCTGAACAAGGCCATCAAGCGGGCGGGTATCGGGGAAATTTCCACTGAAGATCAGCTGGCAACGCTGAACCAGTTCAGTGCCGACATGATCGTGGATGCAATACAACGTACCGTTAACCTGGAAGAACCATTTACGGTTTATGTCAGCGGTGGCGGCATGCACAATCCTTTACTGATGGAACGGATAAAAGAGCCCTTAAAAAAGATACCCTTCCTATCCACCCAGGCATTGGAAATAAATCCGGATGCCAAAGAAGCCGTGTTATTTGCATTGCTTGCCAATGAAACAGTAGCAGGCGGTGCTGTACGGCTGGGAGAAAACAGGAAGGGTATTCCGAATGTATCGATGGGAAAGATCAGTTTCCCGGATTAAATAATCGTTACCAGGACCCTGGTCATATCCCACTCTATCACCATTGCACCTGATTCGATAAAACGAATGGTGAGTTGTTCTACCGGCAGATCCAGTTTTTGTGATGCCACGGTTACAGTAGCTACATTTTTATCCTTGTTCTTTTCATAATTATACGCTCCCCACTGTCCCAGTTGGGAATTCAGGATCAATGTCCATTCTGTTTCACCGGGAATAGCAAATAAGGTATAGGTACCGGCTTTTACATCGGTCCCGCCAAACTTTACATCTTTAGCAAAGCTGATCGTTGTGGCTTCATCAGCCCCTACACGCCACACTTTACCATATTTCTCTAACTCACCAAAGATCACCCGGCCTTTCTTGTAGGGACGACCATAGGTCACGGTGGTGACTTTTGAACTTACAGTGTCATGCGGACTTTTTTTACCGCCACCCTGGGCGTTTGACTGAAAAGTGAACAGTGATACAGCAAGGAGAAGGAGTAATTGTTTCATATGTTTATTTATTAATTGACTTTTTCAGGTTTGCGAGTCCCAGTTCCATCACCGGACCATACCGTTTTTCAAGCAGCAGGCTGGAGAATTTTTCCCAGGGATACCAGCGCAGTTTGAAATCCATATACCATTGTACGGTGACTGTTTTTTCATTACTGCGGATCAGGTTCCAGCCCATAACAGCCCGTTCATCATCACGGGAACTATTGGCCGCGGTAACCGTACTGTCATTAAAACCGGTGATCATGAGCACCTGGTTGCCTGGCATCCGGATCCCTTTGATCACACCATCCGCTTCATACAAGGAAAGCGTATCGGCACCGGGGTACCAGCTTTTCCAGTGCAGCGGCTGACTGATCCGGCTGTGTACCGAATCCAGCGGGGCGGTAATATCCGTTGCCCTCGAGATCCTGACATGAGACGGAAAGAAAAGGGAAATACCGGTGATCAGCAGAAAGAACACCAGGAAACTTATAATAGCGAGTTTAATGAGTCGCATAACCGGAATTTTGCTGCCGTGGCAGGATGAATACATGTAACAATGATCCTAAGAAAGGGTTTATTCCCATTTAAGAACTTTCGTGGCGATCATATAAATGACCACCATCCAGATCCCCAGGATCCCGATCTCTTTCCAGCAATCCAGGATCCCCAACCCTTCAAAGGATATCTTACGGACCGAATCATTGTATTGGGTCAATGGTAAAACACGGCAGATCTCCTGCAGCCATTTCGGAAACACATCGATCGGGAAAAAAGTACCCGACAGCATCATTTGGGGAAAACCAAACAGGTTGATCAGTAGCGGGATCGAGGTATCTGATTTTACAATACTACTGAAGATGAGGCCGACCCCCATCAGCAGAAAGAGCATGAGCAGGGTCATGGTCAGGATCGAGAAAAAAGTAAATACGCCGTTCTGTAACGTAAAATTCATAAAGAAATGACCAAAGAGCAACAGTACCATCACGCTTAATACCTGAAAGAACAACCGGCTCATCCCCACCCCGAGCAGGATATTGATCTTCCTGACCGGAGACGCATAGAATCTTTTCAGAATGAGTTGCTCCCGCAGATTAAAAAAAGTAAAAGCAATCCCGAATAACGTGGAGAACAAAATAGAGAACCCTAATTGTCCGGGCAGGATAAAATCGATCTGCCGGTATTGACGTACCTTTTCAATGACCGGCTCTTCAATATCCACATAATTCACGTAATTGTCATTCAGCTGTTTTTCCAACATCAGTTTCACCATTTTCAATGCCGGCACAAACGAGTAGATCGTATTTGAACTGGCGGAAGTGGAGCGGATGCCAATGGTATAATGCGGTTTCTCTGTACTGTCGGTCGTCTTTTGAATATCCAGAATGGCAGTCAGTTTCCCTTTGATCAGGTCTTTCCGCAATACGGCAGAATCAGTATAGGACACGATCTTCACACCCGGGATCTGCAGGAGTCCTTTGTAAAAAGGATCCGTGGTATCCGCTTGTTGTGTCAGTGCCACCCGGAAACTGACACCGCCACCATTCCCGAACGCGCCAAAGATCATGACAAAGATGATCGGGAAAAGGATACTGAAAATGATCGCACTCGGATTCGCAAAAATGGCCTTGAAACTGGCCCGGGTTATGGCCCATAAGGCACGGGACTGGCTGTATGGTTTCTGATCGGTTGACATGCGTCGCAAATGTATTTAATTACAGAGCATCCCGGAAAATAAAGATATTTGAGGCATGAATACGGCCTGGTTACTGACCGGAAGCAATATGGGTGAACGTGAAAATTACCTGGAGGCAGCCCGCACCCTGATCGCTGCACAGTGCGGTACGGTGCGTAAAACATCCTCGCTCTATGAAACAGCCGCCTGGGGAAAAACGGATCAGCCCAGTTTTCTCAACCAGGCTTTGGAACTGGAAACTCCGCTCAATGCCCGGCAACTGATCCGCCGTCTGCTCAAAATTGAAAAACAACTGGGCCGTATACGGGAAGAAAAATACGGTCCCCGCCTGATCGATATCGATATCCTGCTGTATGGTCAGGAGGTCCATCAATATGACCTGCTGAAACTCCCCCACCCCGAACTGCCTAATCGTCGTTTTGCCCTGTTGCCATTGGCCGAAATTGCCGGCGAACTGCATCACCCGGTCCTGCATCAATCCATTAACGACTTACTGGCCACTTGTCCGGATACGCTGGACGTAAGAAAGGTTTCCTGATTTTTTCCACAATCTTTACCGCTTTTGCAGGCCGCCCTCGCATTTCAGTTAATTTGCGCCCACATTAATTTACAGAACGATCCTGGAGCGAGTTGATTCATGAATTACCAGTTTATCACCATAGAAGGAAATATCGGTGCCGGGAAGACCACCCTGGCCAACCTGTTGAGCAAACATTACAATTCCCGGCTGATCCTTGAAGAATTTGCCGACAACCCCTTTCTGCCCAAGTTTTACGAAAGTCCCGAGCAATACGCATTTCCGGTAGAATTGTTTTTCATGGCCGAACGTTTCAAACAGCTCAAGGAATTATTGTCGCAGAAAGATATGTTCCAGTCCGTGACCATTTCGGATTATTTATTTACCAAATGTCTGCTGTTTGCCAAAGTAACCTTGCCGGAAGATGAATTCCGGCTATACCAGCGGCTCTTCGACATCATACACCAGCAACTGATCCAGCCGGATATCCTGATCTACCTGCATGCCCCGGTATCCAAACTGCAGTCGAATATCCGCAAACGCAACCGCTCGTATGAGCAGAATATCAGTGATGATTACCTGTTCAATCTGCAGGAGACCTATACCCATTATATCAAACAACATAATATCAAGACGCTTTTTGTGGATGCCAGCAATGCGGATTTCCTGGAGAATGAAAAACATC
>CALRQQ020000363.1:0-4214 GCA_943370345.1 Chitinophaga pinensis | reverse complement strand
CGATCCGTAATTGACTCAACTGTTCCATTACACGAAGTTAAGTAATGCCGGCATACCTGTATTTTGACATACTAAGTGAAGGTACGTAGAGGGTTTTAGGAGTAAATCCGTCATTTCAAACTCCTCGGATCAAAAAGCTTGCAACCGTGATCATCCGGCAGTTATTTAGCGGCCCCGTTCAGCCGGCCCTGCAGGGCCGCCCGGAGCAGGGAAGTAATCACGTACTATTTAATCACTACCCATGAGAACAATGCGAAATTCAACCCGCAGGCGTATGCGCCACTTTTTTAATTTCATTTCTTTTAATGTTTTGCTGTTTGCACTTTACCTGAATTTTATTGCTAAGGATATTGATTCAAAGCCCGCAAAGCAACAGGAAATAAAGAAACAGGAAGCTGAAATTAAGGCCGGTAATCCGGCAATCGTATTTAATAAGCAAAATTGATCGGTTCGGGAAGTAAGCTATCAACGGCATTTACTGGCGGTCGTAAGATAGGTTTGAGTGTTACAGCCGTACCGGCAAAAAGAAAAATAAGGTGTTTATTGATCGGATTTTTCATTCATGAATTAATCCATATGAATAGGCCACTGTTGCCAACGTATATGATTTATTACGCATGGCTAAGTGCAGATACATAGTCTGGTGTAGGGGTATGTGCGCTAATTTATAATGCTATTACGGATAACCTTGTCCGTTCAGTTACTAGTTATTTACTTAGTGGACAGAAATGGGCTGTATTGTAAGATCCGTATGTGCTTATTTTCAACTATTTCCATCAATTATTTCTGTAACCTAATGGCAAATACAAAATCAGTTTCCCGTCGCAGACTTCGTATTTTATTCTATTTTCTTACACTTAATATATTGCTGATTGCCTTATATCTTAATTTCTTTAAGAAGGAATCACCTGAGATCCCTGTAGTGCGACAGGAACTTCCCCAAAAAACATTGAATACCCTGAATACAACTGGTAATAACTGAGCCTGATTTCTGGCTATTTAGTATCAGTCAATTTGATGAACGCAGTTAACCAGGATGTTTAATCCTTCGTGATCTTTATAAGAGATACAAAGTATTTTTCTGTTTCCCCATCACTTCGTAAGTGGGAAAATCTGATGCCATTCAGGTTTGCCATGGACGGAATAAAAGCCAAAGGCTGGGTAAACACCGTTTTTTGATCTACCTGAAGCTCCAGTTGTTGTCCTTTTTTTTGTACTGTTAACTGGAATTCATTCAATGGTTTGTTATTGGAGAAGCCCGGAATAGGTATTTCATTGGCTTTATCAGTACTGCCTTTCATCAAAACAGTGGAGCCAAAATCATCCGGTCCGGCATATAGAAAGCCGGAGGTACCATCAAATCCGGGCCGTAAGCTCACCAGGAAAGATTCTTTTTCAGTTCCAAATTTAATCACCAGTCGTTTGGCGCCCCATGTATATCCTTTTGGAACGGCGATGTTGCAGGAAAAGGTGAAGGTTGAAGGCAAAATTGTTTTTTCTTTTTGTTCCAGTATCTGCCCTTTCATGACAACCCGGTTTTCACCGTTTTCAGGATTACTTTCAACCTTTGCAGGTTCACCTGCATAATTATTGTTTGATTTCCAGTTTACAGGAATTTTGCCGGGTATTGAACTGGAAAAATCTTCATACAGAAGCATCCCCGGTATTCTTTTCTGTATACTGGCAGCAGCCGACTCTGTTTTCATTACCGGTTCTTCTTTCGTTACGGGTGGATGTAGTGACAGGTATGCTTTACCTGCATTTTTTCCCGCATCAAAAAAGTGATTATAGATATACTCGAAATCAAGATTATTTAGCATCGAGGAATGGAGGTTTTTAAACGATTCATCCGACATTTCACCTCCTCCCCAACTGATAACGATCCATTGGGGTATGGCGGAATTGGCCAGGGCAGTCATGGCCGGATTGTATTTATAAACCGGAATCTTATCATTTCCACCACCATTTCCTTCAAACAGATCGGGGGTATTTTCAAGATGAATGGATGGCTGTTCCGTATAGATTGTGGCTTTTTCAGCCATCCTGTTTTTGTACTTTTCTTTTTGTCCGTTCAGTGCATCAAGTCTCCTTTTATAAAGGGTTGCTTCGTTTTCCCGAAAGATTTTTTTTCGTTGTTCATTATAATCCTCATTTATTTTTTTCAGGGTTTCCTCATGTGCCCGAAAAATGGCTTTCTCCAGCTGCTCCAGGAATTCCCCTTTGGTGATCTGTAGCCAGGGCCGCTCATTATCCCTGCTCAGGATCACATTGTATTGGGCAAGGTACCGTATACTTTTGGGTTGGTAATAATGGATGTACCGGCTCAATACAGGATGGGACTTAAATCCCTGGAATTGCTCGTATGAACGGTTATTTTCATCAGTTGACTTCACGGCAGGCAGATAGAAGTAATACTGTGCGGGTGAACTGATCACATCCACATGGTCTCCGACCGGCCCGTTTGCGACCATACGGATAAAAAGTCCTAAATTATTTTCAGGGGTCCATCCGCCACCAGGTTTTTTTTTCAGGAATAAATAAGTGGGCAGGAAAGCTCCGTAATAATTGTGTAAGGATCTGGTGTATTGATTATAGTCGCCCAGCTTTTCGTTGGTTAAAAGCCGTCCTGCACCTAATCCTCCTTTGGGGATATAACTGGCCTGTATCCAGCTCATAAAAAGATTTCCGATGGATAGCTGTTTGGCTGAGAACTGGCGATGATCATAGCTGGTTGGTTTTACCGGATCTGTGGCTTTAATGATTTTGATCCAACCGAGATATTGATCACTGTATGCTGCCTGGCTATTCCCGGGTATATTCAATAGAATAGTTCCAATGAACAGAAGGTACTTTAGCATAGTGTTACTTTAAGCGTTTGCTTCAGAAGCCGGTTGCTTTTTTCAGTTTGTTCAGCAGCGATTTTTTTTCTTTGACCGGTTTGGTTAGGGTATCTGCTTTAGAAGGACCTGGCGGATTGACCACCGTAGCTGATGGGCCTGACTGTTCGGATACAACCGGTTTATAGTCAGGCATCCTGTTTTTTTCCTTGCTGATAATTTCCCCTTTCAGCCATTCTTTTACAAATTTTATCGTTACATCGTTCACTTCTTTCCCGGCTCTGAAACAGGCTTTCCATTTCAGGGATTGTTTTTCATAGACCGGATTCTCAAATCTTACTTTTTTGTATTTATCAGGTGTAGTCAGCTTCGCGTTGAAATCCACTGTGGCAACAAGTGTCAGGTACTCCTGTAGTTTTTTTCTGATCAGTGGCGATGGATCTTCCGGATACGTTTTTTCCCAACGGGTGAGGTTTGGGTGGGGGTCTTCCCAATCCGCCAGTGTTTTTTTCTGATCGATCAGTCCTTTTTCATATGCTGCAATGATCTCGGGCGATATGTTTTTATTTTTTTTAAGATCGGGCAGTTGTTTTTCCAACTCCTTAACCGATTCGCGCTGATTCTTGATCATTTCTGCGTCCGGACGCCAGGGTTCGCTGGTGGGTTTAGCGGCTTCACGGCGTTTTTGATAATCTTCCATGAAGTTGGTACTGTTCACATACAACTTTACATATTCGCAGAGTTCAAGAGCTGCGCCGGCTTTATCTCCTTTAAGTATAGCTGGTAAAAGCCTGACATAGGGAATTCTGAAAGACTTCATTTGCTGATAGCTGTCTTCGGCACTCCCCCCATCTTCCTGGGATTCATCTATCGGGCCGTTTTCAAAACTGCCGGCTATATTACTTAAAATGTAATACCGCGCGTCATTTTGATCCATACCTAATCTGGCAATAATATCTTCAGCCAGACAGTATCCACATACGAGGAATAACAGGGTAATGGCCGGGAAGATCTTTTTTTGTTTTTTCATTTTTAATGGTTTAAGGTTGATTGGCGGAGGCCTGTTAAAGTCTGGTCAGTGTCCAGTTTCCCCCATTGGTAGTGTTCTTGTTATTCCCCCAGGTGCCTGTTAATGTATTACCAGCCAGCACTCCGGTGAAACTGATTTGTTCATTATCACTGGAAATATAGTTGCCATTCAGTGTTCCTTTTTGGAAACTATAGCTTCCTGAGCCAAGCAGGTTCCGGCGGGTGTCCTGGATTTTCAAGGTGCCATCTGTTTCAAACAAAAACTGGATGGCTCCTGTTTTTATCATTTTACCTGCCGGCAGGTTTCCTGTCCAGTTTCCTGTTACTGATACTGGGGCAGGGGCAGGT
>CALRQQ020000362.1:0-4240 GCA_943370345.1 Chitinophaga pinensis | reverse complement strand
TGTCGTTATCCGTACACCAGTAAAATAATTCCTGCAGTTCATCCAATGCTCTTACGGGTAGCTGTTCTGTTTTTTGAAACCAGTTCCACCGGCTGCTGAGACAGATGGTATGTTCATATGGCAGGTAGTAGGATTTTCCCTCGTGCAGGTATTGCTTTTTATCAAACCGGGTAATGATCTTCGGATCCCATAACCTGAAATCGTTGGGGAAGTATTGAAAATAATATTTGTTGTCCTCCGTCATCAGAGAGGGCAGGGTGAATTTCCGTTTCCTCTCTTCATTAACGATAGTGTGGTTAACGCTGACGGCACAATTGGGATTATATTTTTTAACCAGACGGTACAATTGATCTATGCCCCAATCCTTAGGCTCCCGTTTCCAGCCTCCATCCAGCCATAGTTCACAAATATTGCCATAGTTGGTAAAGAGTTCTGTGAGTTGGTTCAGCATATAATCAATGTACAGCTGTGGATTCTTATCATTGAAAGAGGGTTCGTGCCTGTCCCAGAGTGAATAATACAAGGCAAATTTGATCCCGTATTTTTTGCAGGCATCTGCCACTGCTTTTACCACATCGGTTGTAACCGGTGAGGAAGCCACATCGTAATCGGTATACTTACTGTTCCACAAACAAAAGCCATCATGGTGTTTGGTGATCAGCAGTACATACCGGAACCCCGCTTCTTTGGCAGTACGTACCCATTGATCCGGATCCAGGTTAGTGGGATGGTAGGTGCTGACTGGCAGGCTACCATCCGACCATTCCAGATCGGCAAAGGTATTGATGCCAAAATGGATGAACATGCCATAGCCCCGCTGTATCAGTTCCTTTTGCGCGGTGTTGGGGATAGTGGCTGGTTGCAGGATTTGTGCCTGAGAATGCATGCAGGCTACTGTCAGCGCCACACTTACGAGGATCGTTTTATATTCTTTCAGGCAGATCATGTAATACATGTAGAAAGGTTAGCTAAATGATAATAATGTTACGATAAAATTTCTATTACCGGACTTGCCTGCTTTTCTTTTTTCGGGGATTATCCGGTCATAATAAGACTAAAGCCTTGTGCAATTTCCTGCTATTCTCTTTTTATCCTGCGTTTCCATTCCATAGCTGATGGCCGCTTACAGCTAGCATATTCATTTGTCATCTTAGTAAAATAATGAGTTGTGGGAAACTGCTTGTGCCTGAAAATCTGGTATAAATACTAGACCTGGTGATTTCGGCTAAAGAGAACTTCACTCATCTTTGTATTGTTAATACTACTACCATCCCTTTTTAGCATAATCAATGATATCGAATTCAAGTTCATTTTGCTTTTGGGTATCACAGGTATTGACCAGTAAAGGAATATTTCTCATTTTTTGTACATCAGCCATCAATTGATAGTATACTTCATATTTTTTTACATCAGGATTGTATTTTTTGATTTTAAACAACGCAATACCTTTTTCCTTATCTATGAACCTGATCAGGATTTCTCTGCGAGGGAACATTTCTGATTGTAAGGTAAACTGATAGGTGGATGGTGTTAACCGGGTGATTTTTTGTACATAGGTGGCTTCTGGTCCTTCACCTGTCCAATCTATCCATAGTGAATCAGTTATTTTTACTTTGTAATGGCCATAATAATCAGCCGGTGAGTATACATAGATCTGCCCCTTATACGTTCCCAACATTACCCATTCTCTGGGAATATCTGGCAAAGCCAGTTTTTTAGGGTGTAGCTTCCTGGAATATAAATAGTCGAGCGATCTCTTGTAAGCGTCTAGGTGAAAGCCGGTGATATTAAAATCGGAGACGTATGTGTAAAATGCAGATTTTTTATTGGTATCAATAAAAACACGGTGGTACATCGAATCATTTAATTCCCTGACAAAAAATAAAGTATCGTTCTGTTTAAATTGAGCGGACAAAATACTACATAAAAAAACCGATATAATTAGTAAGGGTATTTTATACATGGTAGTTGGGTGCTTTCAATACTTAAATATACACCAGAACTATTCTTGTCAGTCCCTGTCTGATGGGTGATTTTTCTCCGAAGAGTTTACAAAAAAACTCTTCGGAGAAGACAAAGGATAGCTGCAAACCGCAGCTTATTTTTCAGCAGTACTTATGGCAAAGTACTTAACGGGTCACCATTACTCTTAAATACGTGGCAGGAATTGTGGTTTCGCCGGAGCCCGCTGTATTCTGGCTTTTGAAAAGAGTAATTAATTCCTTTTCTAATTCTGCAGTTTTTCCATTTTTTTCTGCAGCGTCAAAAGCGTTCATGGTTGGGCCGTAGAAATTTTTAAATAACCCAAGATATTCTTCCGGCGTGCAGGTAGCTCTGAATGTGAATGTATCTTCTTCGCAGGTAATATTTTCCGCGGTAATGCCTGCCTGGCCAAATCTTTCTATCACATGCGTTTTCACTCCCCAGGTCATCGGGCTGATAAAACCTTCCGGTGGCGGCGGTGTGTAAGCAGAACTGATCTTGAGTATTTGTGCAACAACCGTAGGGTCGCCGGGGATCCAGTTTCCCATCACAATTTTACCTCCGGGTTTGGTAACACGAACCATTTCTTTGGCCACATCAAATGGCTTGGGCGCAAACATGGCACCAAAAATGCTGACCACCAGATCAAAAGAATTGTCTGCTAAATCACTCAGGTTGCAGGCATCTCCCTCCTGAAAACGGCAATTGGAAAGTCCTGCTGCATTAGCTCTGGCATTTCCTGCTTCCACCAGGTTGTGGGCAATGTCAACGCCGAGTACTTCGGCACCCAGTTGGGCCTCAGGAATGGCAGTGGTGCCATCGCCACAGCCCAGATCAAGTACTTTTATTCCCTTTGTAATGCCCAGTTTGGCTACCAGTTCTGCGCCACTCTGGCGCATGGTTTCGGCGATACGTGTAAAATCGCCTTTTTCCCATAATGCTTTGTTTGGATTCATGTGAGTTTGTTTTGGATTTGGATTTTAATTTGAGGTGGATACTTTTGCTCGATTCAAAGTCTTTGCCGGCTTGCACAGATCTTGCAAAATTTTTCCGCTAACTCTTAAATATACTCTTTCCGTTTTATAAATGCTATTCCTTTCTGGTAACTGAGGGAGCTCTGTAAGGGGGGATAAAAGAAAACAGGAACTGATAAATGTATCAGGTTGTCTCTGCATCGGTAAAGCATACAATGGATGATTGTATGTAATTGCCTGTCAATATTTTAAGACATTATCCGTTGCAAGAGGTTAAACAGTTTTTCTTTTCTTAAGGGTTTGTTGCCAGCTTGCTTTCTCGCAGAAAAGAACCGTACAAACAAGATGATATCGGTTGGTCAGTATTGTCAGTCTGCTACATAACTCAGCTCGGTTACGCCGCAGGTGAATGAACGGGCAGTTACCAGGTTAAGTTTTATTTTGTCCTGGATGTTGGCAAACAAGGGAATGCCTTTTCCCAAAATAACCGGATTTACAAATAGCCAGTATCCGTCGATCAGATTCAGTTGCATCAATGAATGGGTGGCACCCGGACTGCCAAATAACAGTATCTCTTTACTGCCACCATCGGTGGATTGTTTGATGGCTTGTA
The DNA here is from genome assembly GCA_943370345.1 of Chitinophaga pinensis. Taxonomy (GTDB): domain Bacteria; phylum Bacteroidota; class Bacteroidia; order Chitinophagales; family Chitinophagaceae; genus JJ008. The sequence continues at coordinate 670 of CALRQQ020000362.1, read as the reverse complement.
TCCGCTCCGCGAGATGGTCGCTGATGATGGCTGTGTTTGGCAAAACAGCCTCTTTCATTGTTTTGGATAAGACAATTTTGTGCGCCTGGCTATACCATTTCGAGTGTTCTATATCGTGCTTGCTGGCGGTAGGTTTATCTGCGGCAGTTGGCCAGTAACTTTCCATCATATGGTAAGTTACCCGCCCATATAAAGCAGTGTCGGTTTGACTGATCCGTTTGCCTACATGATCAAAAATTTCCTGATCCACTTTGATCCAGTCCATTTCGCCGTTTGGTCCTGCTACAAAACCGTCCAGTGATAGGTGCATGAAGGAGATGATTTTTTTCATATGGTTTTGTGGTTGATGGTTATTCAGGATTTCTTTTTTGGTTTGAATTGTAAAATTTGTAAACCCAGAATATCTCCTGCATAAATATTCCCCTTACTGTCAATGGCTATGTCGTGAAGCCAGGATGTAGTTCTGTTGGCAGTACCGGTCACTCCAAAATGATTTTTGGCTTGTTGGGTTGTGTCAAAAGTAAAAATAGTTGAGCCTATCACTGTGCTGTCTGGTTTTTTGGTGGGATCGTAATCAATAGCAAATAGATGGTCTGCCTTGTCAAGTGTTAGGGAGGGCAGTTGTGCTACCTGTGCATCATTTCTTAAGTCTTTTACAAAATTGCCAGAA
>CALRQQ020000361.1:0-4240 GCA_943370345.1 Chitinophaga pinensis | reverse complement strand
GCTACGGAGGATAAATCGGTATTGCCTGCGGCAATACGGGATCAACACAGATAGACACGGATTTGGATAAAAAGCCCGAAGGGCTGACATGATTATAGAAGACGGTTGAAGGAAACGCGATAAACCCCGACCTGCCCACCGAAGCAACTATTTCCCTACTACTACCTCCGCCAATTCCTTATCAAACAATCCATATTTCCCATACTCCACTATCCGGCCTAATTCTTTCCCGTTTTTAAACACGATAATAGTAGGTACATTTTTCACATTCAATGTTTCGGTGAGGTTACCGAGCGTGGTTTTGTTGCGATCCACACCGATCAGGGTGATATTCTTTTCCGGAAAGCCCGCGGCATCGCAGGTAGCATAGAGCTTCGGGAGGATGAAGTGTGAGTCCTCGCACCAGGTACCGATAAAAACCAGCAGTCTGACGGAGTCCTTGTTTTTTTCCAGGGCTTCTTTGGCATCGGTGCGGACGGTAAAGCCTTTCAGTCCCTCAGCATACCATTTACCGGAAGTAGTATCGGCCAATAATACCTGGCGGGAGATAATGCCTTTGAGGCTTTTTTCATTGGGACGCTCCACCAGCACTTCATACTGATGCTGGGCTATTGCATTGAAAGAAACGAAGAGCAGCAGAACAAGGATTCCTTTTTTCATCTTTACAGTTTTGGGGGTTTATTCAATTACCCCATAAAATAAGTAGGGTATCTGACCGGTATGCAAATCTACTGGCAACCGGTGAAAAGATGAAACGGGAATCGTTAAAGTTGCAGGGGATCAGAGATTTGCTTTGAGTTCCAGCAGGAAGCCCTTCAGTTTCTGGAGGGACTGGATCACGGCGAATTTCTCTTCGGCTTTCTTATTCTTTTTCAGGTAATCCTTGGCGCCTTCGATGGTGAACTTGCGGCGACGTAACAGGTCATAGATCAGCACCAGGTTCTTGATATCCACGGGACGGAAAAAGCGGTCGCCCTTTCGGTTCTTGCGGGGTTGCAGGATATCGAATTCCGTTTCCCAATAGCGGATCAGGGACTGGTTTTCGCGGAACATCGTGGCTACTTCACCAATGGAATAGTATTGTTTTTTGAACAGGATCTCATCATCGGGTACCTGCACCAGATCGGCCTGTCCGGCGGCATCCTTCAGCGAGCGGCGGCCTCTTTTGCCGGTACTGCTGCTGCGTTTGGCAATGGCCGTTTGCACGGGTACCGCTTCTTCTTCCAGTACCGGGAGCATAACTTCGGGTGCTTCTTCCGCTACCGTCTCTATTACGGATACCGGTTCGGGTTCCGGCCCGGGATCGGGGGCGATCACCGCTACCCGGCTGGGCGGCACGGGCGCTTTCTTTTGCACGGCTTTCTTTTCCGGTTTTTGTACCGGTTCATCAAATGCCCCAAAGTCCAGACTGATTTGTGTAAGCGATTTTGCCATAACTCGTTTGTAAAAATAACGAACAAAGCGGGCCCTTTCGGGACTCTCCCTCCGGTGTGGAAAAATGAAGGTTGGCGGACTTTTAGTCGAAGCTCTGGTTGCTGGCCGCTGCTTTTTTGAGGAGCAGGTCAAACTGTTCAGGCGTCAGGTCATTATAGAAAAAGTAGATGGGATCGATCTCTTTGCCGTTCTTATGTACTTCGTAGTGACAGTGGGGACCGGTGGATTTACCCGTACTGCCGACCCATCCTATCACTTCGCCGCGCTTAACAGTCTGCCCATTGCTGGCTTTTACCCGTACCATATGCCCATAGAGGGTTTCATAGCCATACCCATGATTGATGATGACGTGATTGCCAAAGCCATTACCCTTGTTTCCGGATGTGGTGACCGTACCATCTGCCGTAGCGTAAATAGGGGTACCCTGGGGAGCGGAAAAGTCGAGGCCCGCATGAAATTTGGTGGTCTTGTACACCGGGTCGATCCGGTAGCCGAAACCAGACGCCACGCGATTCAGGTCCTTATTACTCACGGGCTGGATGGCGGGCGTGCGGGCCAGCAGGTTGGCCTTGTTCTTTACCAGTTCGTCCACTTCGTCGTAGGACTTTTTCTGCACAGCGATCCGGCTCACCAGGTTATTGAGGGTATTATTGATGGAGGACACCAGCTGGTGATCTCTTAATTTCTCTACTTTGGCGATTTCGAGCTTGGTTTCCAGCTCTTTAGCCCGCGCACTGTCGGGAATGGGGTTGGCTTCGAAAATGGCCCGGTAGACATCATTGTCCCGCTTTTCGAGCTCTTTCATCTGGTTCTGGACCGATTGGAGCTCGTCCAGCAACTCGTAGTAGTTGTCTTTCAGGTTCTTATTCTGCTGTTGTAAAATGCGTTCTTTAGGGGAGCCTACAAACTGAAAGGCCACATAGGAGATCAGACCGGCGGTAACCAGAGCGGCGGCAATAAAACCAAATACCCGGAGCAGTTTTACCCGCAGGGGTGTCTCCAGTTTTTCGTACCGGAGGGTATTGGTATTATAGTAATATTTGATTTTCTTCATTGAGGCAAGTCTAGTAAAGGGTTAAACCACAGAATGCCACCCGAATATTTTACCTTTGCACCCTTCTTTTGAAGGTGAACAAATATAGCCTGTTATCAGGCAAAAATCAACCCAATTACACTGTTGTATGATGACCAGCGCAGATATACGTAAGGCTTTCCTGGACTTTTTCCGTTCAAAAGGACATGAAATTGTCCCTTCTGCCCCGATTGTGGTAAAAAACGACCCTACCCTGATGTTTACCAACGCGGGGATGAACCAGTTCAAGGACTATTTCCTGGGCAATAAACAAGCCCCGTATAAGCGGGCAGCGGATACCCAGAAATGCCTGCGCGTGAGCGGTAAGCACAACGACCTCGAAGAAGTGGGCGTGGATACCTATCACCATACCATGTTTGAAATGCTGGGCAACTGGAGTTTCGGGGATTATTTCAAGGATGAAGCTATTGAATGGAGCTGGGAACTGCTGACTGAAGTGTATAAGATCGATAAGACCCGTCTCTATGCGTCCGTGTTTGAAGGCGATGAGAAAGAAAAACTGCCTGCTTCTAAAATTGCATTGGATAAATGGAAAGCGATCCTGCCCGATCCGTTCAATCAGATCGTATTCGGGAATAAGAAAGATAATTTCTGGGAGATGGGGGATACCGGTCCCTGTGGTCCCTGCAGTGAGATCCATGTGGACCTGCGTTCCGATGAGGAAAGAGCCAAAGTGCCCGGACATATGCTGGTTAATAAAGATCATCCGCAGGTGATCGAGATCTGGAACAATGTATTCATGCAGTTCAACCGTAAGAAAGACGGCAGTCTCGAACCACTGCCTGCCACGCATGTGGATACAGGAATGGGACTGGAGCGATTGGTGCGGGTGTTACAGGGCAAGACTTCCAACTATGATACGGATATCTTCAGCGGGACGATCGAAGCCACGGAGAAAATTACGGGTAAGCCCTATGACCGGGGCGACAGCAAACAGGCCGTGGCTTTCCGCGTGATCGCCGATCATATCCGCGCCATCAGTTTTACGATTGCCGACGGACAGTTACCGTCTAATACCGGAGCCGGCTATGTGATCAGAAGGATCCTGCGCCGTGCGGTACGTTATTATTATTCTTACCTGGATTATAAGCAGCCCTTGCTGGCTCAATTGGTTCCGTTACTGGCCAGTCAGTTTGCTGATGTATTCCCCGAACTGCAGCAGCAGGTGGATTTTGTGAGCAAAGTGGTACGCGAAGAAGAAGAGGCTTTCCTGCGTACGTTAGAAAAAGGGCTGAAGCGCGTGGATGACCTGATCGGTCAGGGAAGTATTTCCGGTAAGGATTCCTTTGAATTATATGATACCTATGGTTTCCCGCTGGACCTGACCCAACTGATCGCTGCCGAGAATAATTTAAAAGTAGACGAGGAGGGCTTTAAGGCTGAGATGCAGCAACAGAAAGACCGGAGCCGTGCGGCCACTACGGTGGATGCGGGTGACTGGGTGGAACTGAAAGCCGGGTCAAATAAGTTTGTGGGCTACGACTCACTCGAAGGCGTAACCGAAATACTGAAATACCGCAAGGTAAAGGCCAAGGGCAAGGAAGGGTATCAGCTGGTGCTGGAACAGACGCCTTTTTATGCGGAGAGTGGCGGACAGGTAGGGGATAAAGGCGTACTGACCATTGGTGGTACCGATGTGGCCGTGATCGATACAAAGAAAGATAATGACCTGATCATCCATTTTACCGAGACCTTACCCGCTGATGTATCCGG
>CALRQQ020000360.1:0-4243 GCA_943370345.1 Chitinophaga pinensis | reverse complement strand
AAGGTCCAGCAACCTCTCCGCTTTATCCAGATTTTCTTCCAGTACATAGTACTCCATCGGTATCTTTTTACCAGTAACGGAGGTATACACCCTTTTAGCGACTTTATAATTACCCACATTGAATACCAGGCAGTAATTACTGATTGTATAATTGGTTTTGTAGTGCCAGGTCGTCTTGTCCTTCCTGGTGGTCTGTTGTTGTAACATGCCCGGAGCTGCCACCACCAGTCCTTTCGGCACTGTTATGATCATGTCAGCTCCTTCATTCGGTTCATCGCTGGGATGGTCCTTGCAGGGGAAATACACTTTGGCGCCTTCACTCTGACAACTCACCGCGATCCATGGATTTCCCTTTGTATCTTTTTCCCACTGGAAACCACCGGTCCAGGGCGGCCGTACTGCAATACCGGGTGTGCCTCCGTAGGCGATTTTTACGTTTACTTTTCCGGCTGGCATCACTCCTGGTGTTTCAATCCGGATCAGATCGTCTGGCGTATGGGTATATATAGCTGTCTTGCCATTGACCCAGATCTTTGTCACTTTCATTTCATGCCATAGATCAAATAACAAAACCCCGCTGGGTTCAGCCAGTACCAGGTCAGTTTCTGTGTAACCGGTAATTGTTTTTTTCTCCGGATCCACATCCAGGGCAATTGTAATATGCCGTATATCCATAATGGCTTGTTCAGGTTTGAGACGGCCACCGGATCTGAGGTTCTGGGCAAACGTTAAAACAGAAATGAATAATAGACCGGTCAATAAGCGGATATGCATGCGAACAGTTTTGGGGAAGTTACAGCAATTCCGGGAACCGGAAAAAGGGTAAAATAAATCAGTCCGTAAAAATGCAGACAGCTCATAGCCGGAGTATCTTGCAACAGATTTTATTATTATTTATCAATTGCCATGAACCCTTTTCGTAATATATCCCTGTCTTTTTTCCTCATCCTGGTGATCATTTTTTCAAACCTTTCCTGCAAATCCGCTAAAAAACACCAGCATCCGGAGGAACTGGGCAGGACCGTTTTTGAATTATTTCAAAAAAAGAAGACGAGTCAGCTCAAGGCACTGCTCATCAGCAAGTCTGAAATTGAAACGGCGTTTGGCAGCAGTCCGCAAAATCAGCAACTCACAAAGGAGGAACGAATGGTATTCATAAACACAACGTACGAACGTAACAAGGAGATCGGCGAAGGTTTTATTGATTTTTATACCGGGGGCGATCCGGCCGCAACCAATATGCTGGCCAGTGGCAAGTTCGAAACAATCACGGCGGATATCCGGAATGATAATGGCACTTCCGTTGCCTGGATCGTCACGCACTTTACTGTAGACGGGAAACCACTGGAACTGAACCTGCGGGCTGCAAAGGTGAATGACTATTGGAAACTTCTGAGCTGGATAGAAGTGAAATAAGTTGCCGCGTTGCAAATATTCGAATGAGTCATTTGATCTTCTGAGCCGGCTTGCCAACAGACATTCAGGATTAATTCCGCACCTGTCCTTATAAGACTTTCCAACCCACCACCGGATGTTTGCCCGGCGCATACACTGCACTCAGCACTTCAAAGTTCAGGGTCAGCTCCTTCAGCCTTTCGAGCGTTTTTATTTCCAATGTATTCTCACCGGGTTGCAGCGTGATCACATCATAATTACTATGCAGGGTGAACCCGGATTTATTACTGAGAAGGATGGGACTATTGGTGCCATTGACCAAGACCAGCTTCAATACATCGGTCTTACCGGTATAGCTGGCCGATTTAACCGTAATACTGGCCTGCAATAAAGGTATCAGGAAAGGCTCGCGGCCAATCAGCAGATCTTTATAGTATACGACCGTGCGACGTTCAAACAAGGCTTCTTTTACACTCTCTTCGGTCCTTTCTTTTGCAAACACCAGTGTTACCGGACGGTGGCCGCCATCATTTACCTTAAAATCCCAGTCGATCAGCTTATGAATATCGCTGGTACCCATAATAGTAAGATTATTATCCAGGGCGATCTGTAAGGCTTCTTCAGAATATGTACCATCATTTACCACTTCAATACCATCTAATAGTTTTTCCTTGATGAGCAACCTGTGCATATCGGTAAGACGGGCAATACCATCTTTACGCTGGGCGGTCCAGTTTGGATGATTCCAGAATACAAAGGCCCCTTGCGCTTTTGCGGACTTGAATATTTCCACAGAATCTTTGATCAGCAACCCATTTGCATCTTTAATAAATATGGCATTATTATGTCCGGGAGGCATTTTCCGGGTAATTTCGGATCCACGCACAATGATCAGATCATGGTTCTTTGCTTCCGCCAGGGCCAGATTATATGACCGGTTACGGTCAGGATGCGGCAGATCATCCTTATGCGGCTGGTATTCCAAATGCTCTGTAAGTGAGATCACATCCAGTCCGTCCATCAGCGCTTCCATCACCCGGATATCCGGCCATACACTGCCATCCGAAAATACCGTATGCTGGTGCAGGTCTGTTTTCAGGGTCTTATAGCCCGGGATATCTGGAAAAACGATTTTGCGGCCGATGGAATGACTATGTTCCTGGGAGTAAGTGGCAGAATTAATAGCAATCAGTAAGACAAGCAAGAGGCGGTACATAAAAGGATTTTTTATGAAAGTTAAATTTACTAATCAAAAAACAAAAGTAAATAGTAAAAATCCAGCCTCCCCTTTAAAAGGTCATCGATTCCACCTGCCCCTGTTCATTCCGGGAGATACGGGAATTAAGCGACTTTACGGAAAAAGAACAAAATTCCTAGGCAGACATATCCAGTTCAACCTCTACCTTTCCGGTTTCTTCCCTTATCACTGCTGCATAATAATCCAACCGGGTGGTCAGGTCACGGTGACGGGCATCCAGGAAACGGTAAGAAAAGTCATGTAATCCGGAGTCATGTTCAAAGCAGAGGCAGAGTTTCCGTTCTTTCTTAAGGTGTACATGAAGAAATTCAATACTTCTGGTAGCGGCTATAATATTGATACATTGCTGCAGGATGCGGTAAAGGGATAAACGTTCCACTTCCGGTATGCTCCTCGAATGCTTATCGAGTTCAATATTTACCGGTATCCCGTATTTGTCGGAAAGCAGACTGGCATAGGTTTCCAGGCCGTCCTCCAACCCAAGATCGATCAGCATGGAAGGACTCAGCTCTACAGATATATCATTTAATCCATCCAGGGCCTGCTTTACCTGTTCATCGGCTTTTTTGGTAAATTCCATATGCTCCGGGTGCATTTGAAGGTACATTCTGCTTGAAGCCAGCGTTTGCGATATATTGTCCCTTAATGACAAGAGTAAGGAATACCCCTGCTTTTCCCTTTCAAGGTCCAGCTCAAGGAGCATTTTCCGATGCTTTTTTTCTTTGTCCTGAAGTACACTTTTGTGCAGTGAAGCGAATTGCCGGTAGAGGAATATCAAAACAATTATAGTAGCGATAATTGAAAAAAGCAGATTCAGAATATAAATTTTTTCAAGCACCGGGTCTGGCAGAAAAAAATGATCCGACCTGACCTGCGTGTAAAAAAGTGTGAATAAAATGAACAAGACCATGATCACGATCTGAGCCAGTGTTTTCGCCATATTGGAATTGTACAGAAAAAGATACAGGAATCCCACCATCAATGGAAAATAGTAAAGCATGGCTCCTGAAGAACGTCCCAGGTTAAAAGACACCCAAAAGATCAGACTATTATAAACGATGATGACCAGGAGTATTGCAATAAATGTGGATGAATACCTGAATATGAGCATACCCAACAGAAGAAGAAAGATGCCGGCTATAAAGATCTGTACGGTCTGAGTATCTTTAAATGGCCATACAGAAGATAAAACTATATTAAACAACAGAATAACGATCCCTACAATACAGAACATATTGTAGGGCAGTGTTCTGCCTGCAATCTTTGTACTAAACAGACCTTTCTGAGCGATCATAACCTTAAACCAGTTAATTCAAGTTAGTGAAAATTCACATATTTAAACCTGATTTTTGATCTGCCTGTATATTTCCAGATGAAAAATAACCGGAATACATATAGAATGGCTTAAATACTAACAGAATTTGAATATTGGCTTAACAACCGTTAGGATAAACCGTAAAAGTAACAGAGAGAAAAAAAAGGCCGATGCAAAACAAAAGAAAGTGTTACAGATTCAGCGGGCTAAAAATGAGGCCCTGTATCTGACAACATCTCCATTCATTATGTTTATCCCTTTAGTGATGGTTATTG
>CALRQQ020000359.1:0-4257 GCA_943370345.1 Chitinophaga pinensis | reverse complement strand
TGGCAAAGATCACCCGGGTATTCGAAGGATTACTGATCCGGATGATCGTACCCGGTGCCACGCCATCGATCAGCATATAGTATTTTTCGTCCTGCCAGCCACTGGCCGTTTTGAAGATTCCGGCGGTAACAGTTTCCTCTTTGGAAACCGGTGTTTTTCTGGTTTGCTGGTCGAACGATGTTTTGAAATATCCTTGTCCGTTATTACTGCCGCTATTCACCGGACTTGTAATGGGGTGTACTTCTTTCTTCTCCGGCTGACGAATTTCAGGTTGCACCACATCCGGCTGTTTCGTTACTGCAGGCGGAGCAGGTTCTGTTACCGGATTCACCGGTTCCTTTTTTTCCACTGCCACAACCGGGGTGACCGGAGCCTGTTTGGTTTCCGTTTTTTCCTCAATAGCGGGTGCCGGTTTGGTCTTGATCGTCACAGATGGCATTTCCTTACTGAGCAGAAAACCGATGATCAGTTTACTGTCTTTCTTCACCTGGTCGCCTGCTAATCCATTCCATGAACGTAGCATGGCAGCCGATACATTATTGTTTTCCCGGCTGACTTCTGTCAGTGGCATTGTACTGGCTGGTTTAAAATAAACAGGAGTACCGCTGTTCCCTTTCTGTGTAAAATTTGTATCGGTCAGTGGTATGCGGATCCGCTGATCGATCTGAAGTCCTTTATTAATATCAAGCTTATTATAGGAAGCAATATGGCGGGGATGAACATTATACAACCGTCCGATAGAGAAAAAACTTTCCTTAGGGGCTATTTTATGCTCGAGGCAAAGCGACTTTTCCCCTGATTTCACATACAGGTCAGTTTTCTGCGCCTGCAGGAGAATAGAGGAAAACAACAGGACCAGGATCATAAAAAAGCCATTCTTCATACCGACAAGATTTGTAAGCAAAGATGCAGTTTTTTTTGGCGTTTCGGGGGTTAAATATCCCGCAGGATACGAAGCTCCTTGGGGTAATAGTTATTGATCCGGCCGGGTAATATATTCATCCAGCCAAGTGCATGACCCGCATAACTGGCCAAGACCCAGCCTCCCGGCGGGTTGGCCGGACTGATATCTTTCCGCTGCAGGTACCGGATCGCCTCCTCCCTTGACAACTCAAGACGGGGAACGGCTGCAAGAACCAGGCCACTCAATGCCAGCGCATGATCCGGCACGAGCTTATCCCGCATCAACTCTCCTGTTTTAATTCCGGAATACACGAACCGCATTTTCTCCAACAACCAGGCAAATGTATTGAAGCGGTCTTCCGGCCATGTGTACACGGTTTGCTGATGTTTGATGAATGCCTTCCCCTCGGTATTTGTCCACCGGGCTACCAGTTCCCTCTCCAACTTGCTGACCCGATCGGGTTGTTTCCTGACCTTGATCTTTGCCGGTTCTTCGCTGTTCTTTTTCCGGAAGCAGGCCAGAAAAAAACCCTCGCCCTTCACTTTATCAGGCCAGAACCGATACCCTTTATTGCCACCTGCGGACATTGTTTCCTGTATCCCCCAATGCTCTTCAATGGTCAACGGACAATTCTCTGCATCCAGTTCTTTTTGTATCCAATCCATGATGATCTCATCTTCTTCCATCGAATAAGAACAAGTGGAATAGATCAGGATCCCGTTTTCCTTTAATGAAGGCCAGCAATCAGCAAGGATCCGTTGCTGCCGCTGGGAACATAATTGTACATTATTGAGACTCCATTCGCTGATGGCTTCCGGATCACGACGAAAAAGCCCGCTGCCACTGCAGGGTGCATCCACGACCAGCACATCAAAGAAAGAAACGAGTTCCGCAAAATCCTTTGGATCATTATTAGTCACCACCACCTGATCAGCCCCCCATTTGATTATATTATCCCGGAGTACATTTGCGCGTGTACGTATCACTTCATTGCTGACAAGCAGACTTCCTGCTGAAAGGAGGGACTGAAGATGGGTGGATTTACCACCAGGAGAAGCACAAAGATCGAGGACATTTATCGGGTCATTGTTACTGACTAACTGGCGCATGGCTTGCTCCAGGAACATAGAAGAAGCTTCCTGCACATAATATAAGCCTGCATGGAAGAGGGGATCAAAGGTAAAAGAAGGACGCTGTTCCAGGTAATACCCAAACCGGGTCCAGGGGACCGGCTTTGCCATGGCCGCAAAATCAACCGGGAGTTGTTCATTAGTGCTGGCAGGGTTCAGCCGCACAGACGTAACCTGTTCACCGGACTGATGAACCAGATCAAACTGTTCCGGGGAAAAACCAGGGATACCCCGGAGCGATGCTAATAATTCAACGGGTAATGACACCTCGCAAAACTAGGCACAATAATCCTGATTCGGATGAATAGCTGTCCGTGAATCGGATCATAAATTTTTGATCTCGGCGATAAGTTCCTGCAGGACTTTCTTGGCATCCCCGAAAAGCATGGAGGTCTTGGGCCGGAAGAAAAGATCGTTCTCTATACCGGCATACCCGGGCTTCATACTTCGTTTGTTGACGATCACATTCTTGGCAAGTTCCACATCAAGGATCGGCATCCCGTAGATCGGGGACGAAGGATCCGTCTTGGCTGCAGGATTCACCACGTCATTGGCACCAAGGATCAGCACCACATCGGTGGCACCAAATTCTTCGTTGGCATGTTCCATTTCCTGGAGTTTATCATAAGGTACATCGGCTTCGGCCAGCAATACGTTCATATGTCCCGGCATACGACCCGCAACCGGATGAATGGCATATTTCACTTCCACCCCTTTCCCTTCAAGTAGTTTCTCCAGTTCATGACAGGCATGTTGTGCCTGGGCCACTGCCAGACCATAACCAGGAACAATGTAGACTTTACTGGCATACGCCATTACTACCGCCGTATCACTCAGGGAGATCTCTTTTACACTGCCCTGCTGCTTGGCGCCGGCTGTACCCGCTTCTTTATGTCCTCCACCAAATGAACCGATCAGCACATTCGTCAGCGAACGGTTCATGGCTTTACACATCAGGATGGTCAGTAAGGTACCCGCTGCACCCACCAGGATACCACCTGTCAGCATAACTTTATTGTCGTACAGGAAGCCCCCACAGGCAGCCGCCACACCCGTGAAAGAGTTGAGCAGGGAGATCACTACCGGCATATCGGCTCCCCCGATCGGCATGACAAAGAATACCCCGTATAATATAGAAATGGCGAATACTGCATAAAAGATCAGCACAGGATTTGCCGGTGCAAACGCAACCAGGTAAACGGCCAGCGCCAGGATAACGAGTAATAAGGCGATGTTCAACAGGTGCTGACCGGGGAAGACGATATCCTTGATCTTCCCGTTCAGTTTTCCCCAGGCGATCATACTGCCGGCAAAGGATACCGAACCGATGATCAGTCCCAGCAAAATAATGATCAATGTGGGTATATGGGTCGCAAGATTACCGTCTGCTTTATGTACGAGGTGATTGAACTCAACAATACTGATCAATGCCGCACAGGCACCTCCCATACCGTTGAACATACTCACCATCTCCGGCATGGCTGTCATCTTCACTTTTTTGGCCGCCAGTGTACCTACCAATGCACCTATGGCGATCCCGCCAAAGATCCATCCATAATTCCCCAGCTTTACTCCCTCTTCCTCATACAGAAAAATGGTACCAAAGATCGCAAGGGTCATACCTGCAGCAGCCACCAGATTGCCCTTTCTGGCAGTAGCCGGATTGGACAGCATTTTCAAACCCAGAATAAAGGTAACCGAAGCGATCAGGTAACAAAGGGTCAGTATACTCAGTTCCATTGTAATTCGTTTAATAGTTGTCTTACTGGATGCAGTACCGGGTATCGTTTATTCCCGGAACCTGGTTATCCGTTTTTCTTTTTCTTTTTGAACATCTCCAGCATCCTGTCTGTCACGACAAAACCACCCACCACATTCAGGGTACCCAGGATCACAGCCAGGAAACCCAGTACCAGGGCGAGGTAATTATCCGGTTCGGCCTTGCCCATCACAATAATCGCCCCGATGATCACCACCCCGTGAATGGCATTGGCCCCACTCATTAGTGGGGTATGAAGTACACTGGGTACGTGACCGATTACTTCGATTCCGACAAAGATCATCAGGATGACGATATAAATGATCTCCTGATGCTGTGCTATCCAGGTTAATATTGAATCCATATGTTTATTTTAATCGTTCGTGAATGATTTGTCCTTCATGGGTGATACAACTGCCCTTCACCAGATCATCTTCCCAATTGAGCAGCAGGGCCGCTTCTTT
>CALRQQ020000358.1:0-4267 GCA_943370345.1 Chitinophaga pinensis | reverse complement strand
TTCGAAAAGCATACGGCTGAAGAACTGCTGCGCAAAATTATTGATGATATAAAGGCTGTCTGCAGCCTGTAATTGCTGCCGTTGTTCATCACTGACAAAGGTTTCCTCGATCTCGATCCCGTACCGGTTGGCCAGCCATTTCAGCGCTTCCACATAACTGTACTTCTCATGCTCCATGACAAAGCTGACAGTATTACCACTTTTCCCGCAACCAAAACATTTATAGATCTCCTTACTGGGTGAAACGGTGAAGGAAGGTGTTTTCTCATTGTGAAAAGGACAGAGACCGAGGTAGTTGGATCCGCGTCTTTTCAGCTTGACAAAACTGCCCACCACATCAATAATATCCGTGCGGCCCAGGATCTGTTGTATGGTATTGGGTGAAATCATGGAGGAAGGGCAAGTTATTGAAAATTGCGGGATGAAACACCCCGAACCTTCGTAAAAACACGGCTTTATACTTTTTTTTTGTCAATTCATATACGTCAGAATAAACCCGGGACTACTTTTATCGTCTCATACAAAACTTATTACATGAAACCATTCAGTCTGTTTACCTTATTTCTTTGCGGGGCCCTTTTATCCGGAGCTTCCGCCAATGCCCAGCAATCAGGCGTGGATTCCACCGGTTTACCGGGCGACCAGTTCAGTCTGCAGGGGGCCTTGCAATTATTTCAGAATGCCACCAATGTGGAAGAATTTGAAAAAGCCCTGAACCTCGAATCCAATCATGTCAATAATCTGGACCTGAACGGGGACGGAGAGACCGACTATGTGCGTGTTATTGATAAGTCGGATAAAGAAGTACATGCCTTTGTTTTGCAGGTGCCGGTATCGGCTTCCGAAAACCAGGATATCGCAGTAATTGAGCTGGAAAAAAACGGCGCTGAGTCAGCGATGATTCAGATCATTGGCGATGAGGATATTTACGGGGAAGCGGTGATCGTAGAACCCGATGGCGGGGGAGAAGATGACGCTTTTGTAAATTATAATGATGCCCGGCTGAGTGGTCCGAATGCCGGGTATGATCTTATGGCACCCCGTATCGTGGTGAATGTATGGGGTTGGCCTTCTGTACGCTTTGTATATGGCCCGGCTTATCGTCCCTGGATATCTCCCTGGCGCTGGAGTTATTATCCTGCCTGGTGGAAACCCTGGCATCCTTTTGCCTGGAAGGTTTGGCATCCGTACCGTGCACATTATCACCGCCCATTTGTGGTAGTACGCACTCACCGTGTGATCGCTGCACACCGGTTATATACTCCCTTCCGGACTACCTCTGTTACTGTACGTACGCGTCATGCGTCCACAGTTGGTAATTACCGGGTCAACCGTACCAGAACTACCGTAACCGGACCCCGTGGCAATAAGACCACGGTCAGAAAAACTACTGTAACCGGACCCCGTGGTAATAAAGCCACAAAAGTGAAAGTACGCCGTCATTGATAATATAAGCGATTCAATGGACATAAACAAAATGCACAGGATGATTCCTGTGCATTTCTTTTTTAACAGAAATCATGTCCGATTTATTTGGATTTGTTCAAATTGGTCTTACCTTAACATCAGCAACGAAACAATCTAACCCACCTCTGCTTAGTCCATAACCCGGGAGAATCTGTCAGCCCCGACAGTATTTCCACCAGTTCTTTTATTTTTTAACTTCTAAAATTTAAATGCCATGGTACAGGTAGACATCTCACAGCTCTCCGCGGAGTGCAATGCCTGGAGAGCACAGCTCCGCAATGATCGCGATGAATTAATGAAAGATGAACAACAGATCCGCCAGGTCGCCGGCAATCCTCTCAGTAAAGACCAGTTACAGGAAGTAGAACATCTCCACAATCAATTTCACATCCAACTGATCAACATTCACGATCTCAAGCAGTCCATCAAACTTCACGAACGGCAATTACAGACTGAATCCCCCATTACAGAAGATACCGCCGCTTCGCACGAAAAATTACACGACGAATACCGTTCACTCGAACAAACCCTGCAGCAACTCCGCGAAGAGTTCAGTGGTTTCCTGTCGCGAACCTCTTAATGCGACTGATTACTGACTTTAATCAGCCCGGACCCTAACCGGGTTCATAGTTACTCTATCATCCTTTTTGAAGATTTGTAGAAGTCATACACATTTTCTTCAACTATAAAATTTATTGCTATGCCAGAATTTGATACCTCACACGTAAAAAATATTGTCTTGCTCGGGCATGCCGGCTCCGGTAAGACCACCTTAGCGGAGTGCATGCTGTTTGAAGCAGGCCTGATTACCCGCAAGGGTTCTATCGCGGAGCGGAATACCACAGGAGATTACCACGAGCTTGAACAGGAACGTGGTAATTCTATTTTCAGCAAGCTCCTTCATACTAAATGGAAAGGCTACAAGATCAATATTATTGACACCCCGGGATATGATGATTTTTCCGGCGAAGTGATCTCGGCACTCCGCGTGGCGGACACCGGCGTTATGCTCATCAATTCGGTCATGGGCGTGGAAGTCGGCACCGATATTATATGGGAGTACACTGAACAATTCAAAACTCCCATGATCTTCGCCGTGAATAAACTGGATGAGGATAATGCCGATTTTGACAAGACCGTACGGGAAGCCAAATCGCATTTTGGCAGCAATGTGGTGGTGGTGCAATATCCCCGCCAGACCGGTGCCGGTTTCCATGAGATCATTGATGTTTTACGCATGACCATGTACCGTTTCAAGGATACAGGCGGTAAACCGGAAAAAGCGGACATCCCCGATGAAGAAAAGGCCAAAGCCGATGAACTGCATAAAGAACTGATCGAAGCCATTGCCAGCAATGATGAAACATTGATGGAGAAATACTTTGATAAAGGCGAGCTGGATGAGGATGAAATGAAGAACGGACTTAAGAAAGCCATGATCAATCATGACCTGTTCCCCCTGTTCTGCCTCTCAGCAGAACGCAATATGGGCAGTGGCCGCCTGATGGGCTTTATTGACAATGTTTGTCCCAGTGCCAATGAAATGCCTCCTCAGACCACGCAGAAAGGAGACGCGCTTCCCTGTGATGCGAGCGGACCAGCCTGTATATTTATTTATAAGACAATTTCCGAACCACATGTGGGTGAACTCTCCTTCTTTAAGGTCTATTCCGGCACCATTAAAAGCGGAATGGAACTGGAAAATGAAACCACCGGTGTAACGGAAAAACTCACGCAGTTATTCCTGGTGGAAGGGAACAAGCGTACCCCCATCAATGAACTGGTGGCCGGAGATATCGGGGCAACTTTGAAGCTCAAGAATACCCATGTCAATAATACTCTGCACATAAAAGGAAAAAATTATGAACTTCCGCCGATCGTTTTCCCGGCTCCTAATATGACCGTGGCGATCGAAACGATCAAAAAGGGAGAGGAGGAAAAACTTTCATTGGCCCTGCATCAATTGCGGGAAGAAGACCCCACTTTACTGGTGGAGGTTTCCTCTGAACTGAAGCAGACCCTGATCCATTGTCAGGGGGATATGCACCTTGCCGTTGCTAAATGGAAGATCGAACACCAGCATAAACTGGAAATCAAATTCATGAAGCCTCGGATCGCTTACCGGGAAACCATCCGTAAAATGGCCGATGCCAACTATCGCCATAAAAAGCAGAGCGGTGGTGCCGGCCAGTTTGGTGAAGTATACCTTCGGATTGAACCCTGGTATGAAGGAATGCCGGAACCATCTGATCTGAATGTACGCGGACGGGATACCCATGAACTGGATTGGGGCGGACGTTTGGTTTTCTACAATTGTATCGTGGGAGGAGCCATTGATGCCCGTTTCCTGCCATCGGTCCTTAAAGGAGTGATGGAAAAAATGCATAACGGTCCGCTGACCGGTTCTTATGCCCGTGATATACGCGTATGTGTATATGATGGTAAAATGCACCCGGTTGACAGCAATGATATTTCCTTTAAGATCGCCGGATTACAGGCATTCCGTCAGGCTTTCCAGCAGGCAGATCCACAGATCCTGGAGCCGATCTATAAACTGGAAGTGCTTTGTCCGGACGATCTCACCGGTGCCGTAATGGGTGATCTGCAAAGCCGCCGGGCCATTGTGGAAGGTATTGATGCGGAAGGTCACTTTCAGAAAGTGATCGCGAAAGTACCCCTGGCTGAAATGGATGGCTACTCATCTTCACTCCGTTCTATTACCCAGGGAAGGGCCAAATTCAAGATGGCTTTTGCCGGATATGAAGCAGTACCATTTGACCTGCAACGGAAACTGATCGAT
>CALRQQ020000357.1:0-4274 GCA_943370345.1 Chitinophaga pinensis | reverse complement strand
TGAAGGGGAATGAGTAAGTTGGCAAAGGTTCCACTCAGACCAGCAGTCAGTACGAAGAATACCAGTACTGTACCGTGGATGGTCACGAGACCATAATAAAATTCAGGCTGGATCTGTCCGCCCTTGGCCCAATGTCCGAAGAAGGTCTCCAGGATCGGGAAGGTCTGGTCAGGATAACCCAGTTGTAAACGGAATAATACAGAGAACAATCCTCCGATAATGGCCCAGATGATACCGGTAATCAGGAACTGCTTACCGATGGTCTTGTGGTCCATGCTGAAGATATACTTCGAGATGAAGGACTGCTCATGGTGACCATGTCCGTGATCATCATGGTGTACAGCTACTGCTGCTCCGGAATGTGCATGTAATACTTCGCTCATAATCTCATTTATTTAAGCAACGTTGATGCTTGTTTCAATAATTAACGGATAATTGCCCCGGTTACAGGAGCGGCGGCGCTCAGGGTATCTTTCTTAACAGATGGATCCTTGTCAGGGTTCGCCACCAGGTACTGGGGCTTTTTGCCGGCCATCCAGGCGTCAAACTCTTCCTGGGTTTCCACCACGATCACCCCTCTCATACTCCAGTGACCTTTACCGCACATCTGATCGCAGGAAAGTTCGTATACGAAATCAGGATTTCCTGTTTTCTTGCGCATGTCAGCGGTTGTGATCGTTGGGGTAAACCACATGGTAGTGGGCGTACCGGGTACTGCATCCATCTTCAGACGGAAATGGGACAGACCTACGTCATGGATCACATCTTTGGCACCGATCACCAGTTGTACCGGCTTACCTACCACCAGGTGCATTTCCTGCTCCACAAATACGTCATCGTAGTTGGCGGGATCGTCCCAGATCTGACCTACCGGGTTGTTGGCGGCCGGATTTACATTCTTGAAGTATTTTTTACCGAGTATCTTGTCATTTCCCGGATAGCGGAATTCCCAGCCGAATTGTTTACCCACCACTTCCACCTGCATGGCGTTCTTTGGGGCTGCACCGGTGATCTTGAACCAGTAGAAGATACCAAAACCCACCAGTACAGTAAGTACGATCGCGGGGATCACGGTCCAGATAAGTTCCAGTTTATTGTTATGGGGGAAATAGAAGGCTTTCTGATTTTCCTTTTCCTGGTATTTATAAGCGAACCAGAAAAGGGCCACCTGGGTGACTACAAATACAATGAATGTAACGAAAAGAGTTACATACAACATCCTGTCCACCAGCACACCATGATCAGAGGCCGGTTCACCAAGGATCTTTCCTTTCAACTGCTCATTGCAATAATACACACCGATCAGCCCGAGTATCAGGAAGGCCAGCAGCAGGAAGCCGTTGATCTTATTGGACTGCTTCCGGGCACGCTCATAGCCCCTTAATACAGCTACATACTCACTTGCCTTGGCGATCTGGAAGGTGACGACAAAGCCTAATGCTAAAATTGCGACAATGAAAAATGTCTGCATAACTTAAAATGAGGAGGTTTTTATTCTGATTTCTGACGAACAACTTAACAACAGGGCGAGATCCGGATACCTAATCAGGTATGGTGGATCAGGCTTTCTTTTACAAACGGGTGGTTTTTGGCCAGCAGCGGAGCCTTGGTCAGTGCCCTGCCGGTTACAAACATGATCAGACCCACAAATCCAAGAGCTACACCCATGTCATATAAGATATTCGGTACATGTGTGGCGCCGGTCGCATCCTTCATCACACTGGGGAATACCATCTGGTAGAAGTCCAGCCAGTGTCCGAAAATGATCATGATCGCCATAAATGTAATTGTTCCATAGTTTCTTTTGGCATCCCTCGTCATTAATATTAACAACGGAGCGATAAAATTGATTATAAACATGAGCCAAAAGATTCCTTTATATACACCGTGTGCCCGGGGCTGGAAATAAACGGTTTCCTCGGGGATGTTGGCGTACCAGATCAGCATGAACTGGGAGAACCAGAGATAGGTCCAGAACACGGAGAAGGCAAACATGAATTTTCCGATATCGTGGAGGTGCTCATTATTGGCATATTCCAGATAGCCGTTGTTTTTCAGGAAGACCACGAACAGGGCGATCAGGGCCATACCGGATACAAACGTACTGGCGAACGTGTACCAGCTGTACATGGTGCTGTACCAGTGTGCATCAATACTCATCAGCCAGAGCCAGGGGATGGAAGACATCACCGTCAGGGAGAACACTACGATAAAGAGGGCCGCCCAAACGGTATTGTTCCAGATATATTTTTTCCGTCCTTCAACGGTAGTGATCGGGTTGTTATCCAGGCTGCGGGAAAGCTGACGCATTTTCCAGCCCAGTACAGACCATAGTACAATGGTCAGCACCGTAGCAACGGCAAAGAAAGTGGTGTTCAGAAATCCTTTCTTGTGACTCAGGATAGGATCTTCAGCCACATGATGAGTATCGGTCCAGTGGTAAATCGTATGATTGCCACCAAAAGCGATAGACAGGAGGATCGCACCGGCGATCACACCGATCACAGGCACTACTGCGGAGATCGCTTCAGGTACACGGCGAAACGCCATCTGCCAGCCGCCCCATGCCAGGGTGGTGGCACAGATAAAGAACATGGAGGCGTTTACCACCAGCAAAAAGAACACACTGTTTTGCAGCAAAGAGGCCCAGAACCTGGCTGATTTATGAGGGTCAGCAGAGGATCCGCTGGTTACCCACAATCCAGCAATCGCCAGAATACCCACTACCATCAATGCAATGGCAATCGTATTATATCTCTTTGGCACTTCAAAATTTTCCCGGATAGACATCAGTTAGTATTTAATGTTTCTTCAATTCGGTTTGTTATTTCATCGGGGCAGCCTTAGCCGTACTGTCTTTGGCCGCAGGTGCTGCAGCAGCCGGTGCAGCAGTTGCTGCTTTCTTAGCCTGCTCTGCTTTAATAAAAGCGATGATCATCCAACGCTGTTTGGTACTGAGCTGTGAAGCATAGCTACCCATTGTATTCTTACCGTAGGTGAGCGAATGGAACATGGTTCCTTCGGCCATGGCCAGCATCAGGGGATCGCCCACCAGGTTACGGGGAGCGGCGGGATATACACCACTGGTGTACAGAGGGCCGTTCCCGTCCAGCTTGGTACCATGACAGATACCACAGTTGATCAGGTACAGACGTTCTGCTTCTTTCATATCACGCAGGGAGGAATCCAGGGGATTCTTCACTTCAGCGGATCTTGCATACCCGGTAGAGTCATTCTTAAACGGATAGGCAGCCATTTCACCACGGGCGATGGTACCATCCACCGGTTTGGCAGTATAATGTACACCGGCTTTATCCAGTGCTTCAGTAGAAGCATAGGTTTCATACGCCCGGCTATAGGCCATATCCGGCATATAAGCGCGTCCTTCTTCCGTTCTCGGACCGCCACAACTGATCATGGCCACCATCATGGTTAAACTACCGGTAACAAACAGTATTTTCTTCATTATCTCTTGTTATTACGATGAATGATGCTTAGTTCTCCTTGTGAAACAGTTTTTTGTCCCTGTCATAGCGACCGATCCACCACTCTGTCTCTTTATATTCAACTTTCACCTCTTTAGCGCCTACGGTTTCAAGGAAACTCAGCACTTCTGCTTCATTGGTCTTATCGGTGCACTCCAGGGCCATTACAAACGTATCATCCGTGGAGCGGGGATTAAAATGATCCTTTTTTACAAAGGGAGCGAGCTGGCAGAGATAGCAGAAGGTAAGAACCATTCCTACCGCAGCAAATAACACGGTCAGCTCGAAGGTTACAGGGATCCAGGCCGGCAGGGAGAAGAACGGTTTACCACCGAAATTGATCTGCCAGTCAACGGTCAGTGCCCAGGTAATAAAACCTACAGCCGTAGATGTACCGGTAATACCATAGATAAATCCGGCAGTATGCAGACTCGTGTCCCGCAGTCCCATGGCATGATCCAGTCCATGGATCGGAAACGGGGTGAATACGTCATGGATCTTGTATCCTGCGCGACGTACTTTTTTCACTGCGGGAAAAAGTACCGCCTCATCATCAAAATTGCCGACTACAAATTTTTTTACAGCCATTTTTTTCGCTTTAACTACGAGTAAGGAATTACATACCTGACTCTGTAAACAATTTTATCTTTTTTATCATCCGGTTGCCGGAGTCCCCGACTCCTGACTCCCGACTTACCTCTTATGCTCCGTGATCGTGACCATGTTTGCTGCCAAACTCCTCGGTGCCTTCTCCTTCAATTTCAGCCATATGGTCTTTATAGCTTTCCC